>NZ_JBFHGD010000086.1:0-13009 GCF_041583255.1 Trichloromonas sp.
AGAGTGCAACCTTGCCAAGGTTGAAGTCGCGAGTTCGAATCTCGTTTCCCGCTCCAAAAAAAATCATCGGAACCTCTCGGGGTTCCGTTTTTTTTTGCCCGCCGCCTCCCCAAAGAACAAGCCCTTAAGCACGGCGTGACCCGGCATCCTTCGATCCCAGCCCAATTCATGCACCATCACAATAGCCTATTTAATCCTGAAAAAGACGCCAGGTAAATATTTTTGGGTATCATGACAACTCATTTGCTTGCATTTAAACAAAATAAGCGCTATTAAAATAGCCATGATGGTGACAATCCAAATTTTCAGACATGGCCGCTGGCATACCGCAGCGACATTCACCCCCGATCGGGCGGGCATAAAGCGCGGCATCGCCGGCGGCGGGCTCTTCGAGTACGGCATCGACTACGCGGTCGAGCACCAGGGGGAAAGCACGGCACAGGTGGCCTTTTCCTACCCTGTCACCTTCGAACTGCACCGCAGCGACCGCTGGCCGGCCTTTCTCCTCGACCTCATGCCAACCGGCGCCGGCCGGAGGGTCTGGCTGCGGCGTCTCGGCCTGCGAGACGGCACGGCAACGGACTGGGAACTGCTGGTGCAAGGTGCGGGGAATCCCCCCGGCAACCTCCGCGTCGCCGAGGCGGTCATCCCCCCTGGCGCAGCACACCGCGGCTTCACCCGCGAGGAAATCATCGATAAGAGCGCCGATTTTATCGAGTACGCCGAAGCACGGGGGGCCGTGGTAGCTGGCGCCACCGATGTCCAGGGGGACGCGCCCAAGTTTCTCCTGGTGCGGGACCGCAACCGCCGCTGGCACCCCGACGGGGCCCTCGAAGACGGCGAGGTGCTCGACTGCTGGCTGATCAAGTTCCCGCGCGGCAAGACCGGGGCCGACCTCACCGTTCTGCGCAACGAGGCGCCCTACCTCGAGGTGGCGCGGCGCTTCGGCCTGCGTGTCGGCGCCCCCCTGCAATTCGAAGGCGATGCCCTGTTCATCCCCCGCTTCGACCGCAGCGTCGGGCCGACCGGGCTCGAGCGCCACGGCTTCGAGACCCTCTGCGCCGCCGCCGGCATCGCCGAATTCGGCAAACGGGGAGACCACAGCCACTTCTGCGAAATCATCGCCCGCTTCGCCGCCAGCCCCCAGACCGAGCTGATCGAATACCTGCGGCGCGACATCCTCAACGCCGCCCTGCGCAATACCGACAACCACGGCCGCAACACCGCCTTTCTCAAGCAGGCCGACGGCACCGTCCGCCTCTCACCCCTCTTCGACTTCGCGCCGATGTTTCTCGACCCCGAGGGGATCCCCCGCAGCAGCCGCTGGGCCGCCGAGCTGGAACCAGAGATCGGCCGCCCCGACTGGGGCAAGGTGGTCGAGAGCCAAGCCACCCGCATCGACCCGAACGAACTGCGTCGACTTCTGACCAGGGATGCGGAGGCGGTGGCGCGACTGCCCGAGACGATGCGGGCCTGCGGCGTGGAGGATTCCGTCATCGACAGGGTCGCCCGCCGCTGCGCCGAGGTGGCAGAAGACCTGCGGGATGCCGGAGCGAAAGGATAGCCATGCCGAAAAGACCGACCAGAAAACGGACGCCAGAAGAAATCCGCCGGGAAAAGGAAACGCTCTACGCCGAACTCGGCAGCGGCCTGCTGACCCTCGGCCAGGCGACCCGCCGAATGCGCAAAATCGTCGGCATGACGCAGACCGAATATGCCGAGAAAATCCTTAAAATCTACCCCCGCGTACTCATGGAGATCGAGCGGGATCGCGGCAACCCGACCCTCGAAACGCTGGAGAAAATCGCTCGCCCTTTCGGACTGAAGGTGGGTTTCGTGGCAAAGGCATCGCACCTGCCAGGCACGGAGGGTGGCGAGGGCTGAATCGGCGCGGGCAAGCGATGCGGTCACTGGGCTTTACTTAAACGAGTGACGGCGCAAATGGGCGGAGCGCTTCTTTTCTGAAGTTACTATGCTGCCCTGGAATTTCGGTCCCCACATGTGGACAGAGAATAAAATGGTACGGCAAGGCCTGACCCCAATAAACAAATACCTCAACAAACACGCCCTGAACTCGCCCTGGCGGATCGAGGGGAACGACCGGTGCAATTTCGCCGCAGCGGTGGTCATTCCCGCGCTGGCCGAAGGCGACAGCCTGTGGGCCACCCTCGCCTCGCTGGCGGCCAACCCGGCCGACTGTCTGGCGCGAACCCTGGTGCTGGTGGTGGTCAACCAGCGCGTGGATGCCGATGAGGCGGACCGCTTGGCCAACCTGGCCGACCTGCTGCGCCTGCAGAGGGACGGCAAAAATCTTCACCCCCTGCAACTGGCCTGGGTCGATGCGGCCACTCCCGACCTGGAGCTGCCGGCCAAGGGGGGCGGCGTCGGTCTGGCCCGCAGAATCGGCTTCGATCTGGCGCTGAACCGGCTCGACCTGAACCGGCCTTCGCCGTTTTTGGTCGCCCTCGACGCCGACACCCTGGTGGGTCCCGATTACCTGCCGGCGCTGTTCCGCCATTTTCAGACCGCCAGCGCCGGCGGCGCGGTGCTCCCCTTCGCCCACCAGGATGGGGCCGGCGCCGCCGGGCAGGCCGCCATCGAGCGTTACGAGCTCTTTCTGCGCCACTACGTGCTCGGCCTGTCCCTGGCCGGCTCGCCCTATGCCTTTCACAGCGTCGGCAGCGCCCTGGCCTGCCGGGCCGAGGCCTACGCCCGAGCCGGCGGTATGAACAAGCGGCCGGCCGGCGAGGATTTCTACTTTCTGCAGCAGCTGGCCAAGACCAGCGGCGTGGCGCAGGTGCGGGGCACCCTGGTGCGCCCTTCGCCGCGGCCCTCCGCGCGCACCCCCTTCGGAACCGGCCGCAGCGTCGCCCGCCTGCTGGCCGGCGAAGAGGACGCGGTCAGCTTCTACCATCCCGACTGCTTCCGCATTCTCGGCCGCTGGCTGCAGCTGGCAGCCGGCCGGCTGCTCCTCGACGGCGAACAGCTGATCCGGGAGGCGGCCGCCATTTGCCCAGACCTCGCCGGGCATCTTCGCGAAATCGGCTTCGCCGCCGTCTGGGCACGCCTGCGCCGCAACCACCCCACCCCCGAAGCCCTGGGCAAGGCGTTTCACGACTGGTTCGACGGCCTCGCCAGCCTGCGCCTGATTCACCATCTCGGCAGCGGTCCCCGTGCCCGCTGCCGACCGGAAGATTCGCTGCCGCAACTGCTGCAATGGGCGAAGCTGGAGGATGCCGGCCACGTCAGCGGCTGGCTTCGTACCCTGCGCAGCCACCAACGGGGCGGCATTTGAGCGGTAAAACCCGTAAAAACCCGGCAGCGCAATTGCTTTTTTGTGTTACGATTGGGGATATCCGCGAGAGGGGGCCATTCCATTGAGCGATTCGACACTTACTCCGCCGGCCGACCAGCGCAGGACGCTGCGCGCGCCGCTCATCGTGCTGCGGGTCAAGGTGGACGAGGGGGAGAAATCCTTTTTCGGCTACGCCCGCAACATCAGCCGCAGCGGGC
The DNA here is from genome assembly GCF_041583255.1 of Trichloromonas sp. Classification (NCBI taxonomy): domain Bacteria; kingdom Pseudomonadati; phylum Thermodesulfobacteriota; class Desulfuromonadia; order Desulfuromonadales; family Trichloromonadaceae; genus Trichloromonas; species Trichloromonas sp. Next base: position 3,514 of record NZ_JBFHGD010000086.1, read on the forward strand.
TGTTCATTCCGGCCACCAGCCCCCGACAGCCGGGCAGCCGCTTCGTCGTCGAAGTTCGCCTGCCGGCGCCGATCGACAGGGCTGTGCAATGCACCTGTGAAGTGGTCTGGCAGCGGCAGTTCAGCAGCAAGGCGAAACACGATCCGGGCATGGGACTCAAGTTCGTCGATATGCCCGAAGAAATCGCCGCCCTCATCGACGCCTGGGTGAAGAATCAGGACCAGGCAAAAAAGGCCATCGATTGACGGCCTTTTCCCTTTGACACACCCGTTTCATCTGCCAGCCGTTTCCCCCTCAGGTCGCACCGTCCCGACCATCCCCCCCGTGAATGAAATAGGCATTCTTGCCCCGCCCCTTGGCCTCGTACATGGCCGCATCGGCCAGCTTCAGCAGGGTCGCCGCATCACTGCCGTCGGTCGGATAGGTGGCAACGCCGATGCTGGCGGTGGTCACGAAGGGATGACCGTCGATGGTGATCGGCGGCTTCAGGCAGCCGAGGATTTTCGAGGCAATGACGGGCGTTTCGTCAGGATGAGCGATCTGCCCGCAGAAGACGAATTCGTCACCGCCGAAACGGGCCACCGTGTCGTTCTTGCGCAGGCAGCCCGACAGGCGCTCGGCGATGGTCCGCAGGTAGCGGTCGCCGGCTTCATGGCCGAGGGTGTCGTTGACAACCTTGAAATCGTCGAGGTCAAGGAACATCAGGACCACCCCGCACCCCTGCCGGCGGGCGTTGGCCAGGGACTGCTCCAGGCGGTCGTACATGAGCACCCGGTTGGGCAAGCCGGTAAGGCTGTCGTAATAGGCCAGCTGGTGGATTTTTTCTTCAGCCTGTTTGCGCTCGGCGATATCTTCCTGCAGCTGATCGTTCGCCACCTGCAGCTGCCGGGTCCGCTCGGCAACGGTTTCCTCCAGCACGTCCTGCTGTCGGCGCAGTGCTCCGGACATGACGTTGAACGCTTCGGTCAGCGCGGCGAGTTCCCGCCCCTTCGGCAGAGGAATCCGGTCACCGAGGTGCCCGGGGTCGCCGGCAATCAGGGCCGCCTTCTGACGCAGGCGGGCGAGCGGCGCAAAGACCAGCCCGCGGGTCAGCAGGAGATGAAGCAGAAACAGGGCCACCAGAATGCTCAGCAGGAGGACTGACAGGCTGAAGGCAAAGTGGTTGCTATCCGCGTAGGCCTGGGCAAGAGGAATGCGGATGGAGATGGCCGAAATCACTTCGCCGACGTTGCGATCGAAACTGCGATCGCTGCCGTAGAGGGCGAGCATCCCTTCGGGCGCGTTCTCGGGAGTGGAATGACAGCGCAGGCAGCCCTGGTCGAGAACCTCGCCCCGCCGCATCACCACGAAATAGGGTTCGTCAGCCAGATCCCGGATCATCGACCGGTACTTCAGATTCGGATCGGTATTGAGCTCTTCGATGAAGGCCCGCTCCAGCCCATCCGCCTCGTTTTCCGGGCTGCGGGCATCGATCGCACTCTCCTTGTAATAGTAGTTTTCCCCGACCTGCTCCCGAAAAATTTCGTTCAATTGGCGGATGGCATAGGTCGAAGACATCCAGCCGGGTTCAAAATAGGAGGGAACACCCAGCCGATCCGCCAGTTCGAAGACCTGGGGCTTCAGTGTGTGGGCGAAATAGGTATGCACCGCCATGTTCTTTTCGAGGATGACTTCGGCGAGTTTTTCCGCGTTGTGCAGCGTCTGCTGGCGCTGGTTGGCGCGCACCAGCAGCACCACCGACACCGACCCGGCCAGGTACAGCAGGATCAGCAACTGGTAGAACAAGCGGGAAAGGCGGATTTTGTTGGATGCGGTCATGAACGGCACATTCCCCAACAGTGTCGGATAAGCACATTAAAAACAGCCTGTCTCCTATTTATAGCACAAATCCGAAGACAACCGTCGATGCAAAACTAAAGCCGCAATGGTCAGGGGCCCGCCGTCCAGAGCACGCCGACCACGGCCCCGGTCAGGCAGGTCGCCAGGGTGCCGGCGACGATCGACTTGCCGCCCAGCGCGACGATTTCGGCACGCCGTTCGGGTACCAGCGTTCCCATGCCGCCGATCATGATGCCGAGACTCCCCAGGTTGGCGAAGCCGCAGAGGGCATAGGTGACAATCAGCCGGCTGCGCTCGCTGAGGGCCGCCGGCGGCAGCGCCGCCAGGTCGAGGTAGGCCAACAGTTCGTTGAGAATGATCTTGCTGCCGAGCAGACCGCCGGCAACCTGCGCCTCGCTCCACGGAAGCCCGAGCAGCCAGGCCAGGGGCGTGAGCAGGGTCCCGAGCAGCAGCTGCAGGGAGAGCGGCTGATCGCCGGGGGCCGGCAGCAGCGCAAGCATCTGGTTGACGAGGCTGACCAGCGCCACCAGCACCACCAGCATGGCGAGAATGTTGAGCAGCAGCTTCAGCCCCTCGGCGGTGCCGTGGGTAATGGCATCCATCGCCCCGCTCGCTTCGCCGATACCGGCCAGGTCGCCGCCAGTCGCAGGCCCGCTGTGCGGCACCATCAACTGGGCGACCACCAGCGCCGCCGGGGCGCTGATCAGCGACGCGGTGAGAATATGGCCAAGGGCGTCGGGGATCACCTGCTGCAAAAAGCTGGCGTAGAGGACCAGAACCGTCCCGGCGATGGTGCTCATACCGCAGGTCATCACCGCGAATAGCTCACCCCGCGACATTTTCTGCAGGTAGGGGCGCACCAGCAGGGGCGCCTCGACCATGCCGACGAAGACGTTGGCCGCGGCGCTCACCCCCACCGCCCCGCCGATGCCGAGGCTGCGCTGCAGCATCCAGGAAAAGGCCCGCACCACCTGCGGCAGCACCCGCCAGTAGAAAAGGAGCGCCGACAGGGCGCTGACCACCAGCACCAGCGGCAGGGCGCGAAAAGCGAGAATGAACGAAGCGCCTGGGGAGACCTCGGCAAAAGGGAGCGGGGCACCGCCGAGAAAGCCGAAGACCAGCGAAGTGCCGGCGGCGGTCGCCTTATCCAGCATCATGACCCCCTCGTTGAGGGCCAGGAAAAAACCTTTGAACAGGGGAACCTTGAGCAGGGCGCCGGCAATCAGGAACTGCAGGGCCACCCCGCCCAGCAGCAGCCGCAGCGACAGCTGACGCCGGTTTTCGCTGACCAGCCAGGCCAGCCCGAGCAGCACCACCATTCCGAAAAGACTCTGCAGCATATAGGCCTGCCCCCCCCACATGGAATAAGCGAATTAACCAAGAAAACCACAACCCCTGAAAATTTGCAAGACGCGCGGCCACACAGACCATTGCCCATTCGCTATTTCATGGTTATAGTATGGCATCGTTTTGCACAGGTCGTTGCTGGAACCTCCGCTTTCGAATTCACCCCCAAACATTAAAAAGGATAGGCAGTTGAAAACCTCATCGCTGGTACTCGTTATTGTCCTGTTTGCCGCCCTGGTTGGCGGCGGATTTTTCTATTTTCGCGACACCAAGGGGCCTGAAATCGCCCTGATTCCCGCTGCCGGACCCGTTTCCAGCAAGCATCCGCCAACCCTGCAGCTCGCCGACACCGGCTCGGGACTGAAATCGGTGACCGTCACCCTGAGCCAAGGGGACAAAACCATCCCCGTGCTCAGCAAGGAATATCCGGAAGGAACCCTGACCCAGAGCGAACCGCTCCCGCTCGAACAGTCCGGCATCAAGGACGGCCCGGCCCAGATCCGCGTCGTCGCCGTCGACCGCAGCATCTTTCCGCTGGGCGCCGGCAGTACCACCGATCAGACCTTCATCTTTGAATTCGACAACAAGGCGCCGGTCATCGCCCTGCTCAGCCGCACCCACAACCTGACCCGCGGCGGCTCAGGGCTGGTGACCTACACCCTCTCCGAAGACGTGGCCCGCACCGGGGTCATGATCGGCGAGCGGTTTTTCCCCGGCTACCAGCAGCCTTCCGGCAACTATGCCTGCCTCTTCTCCTTCCCCTGGGACATGAACTCGAGCCAGTTCGTCCCCAAGGTGATCGCGGTGGATCCGGCCGGCAACGAACGCCAGGCCGGCTTCTACTACCACACCAACGACAAGCCCTTCCGGCAGCGGCAGATCCCCGTCAGCTCGCAGTTCCTCGAAGCCAAGATGCCCCCCTTCGAAGATGCCTTCCCCGAGGCGAAGTCTCCCCTTGAGGTCTTTCTCAAGGTCAACAGCGAGATGCGCAAAGCCAATGTCGCCCGGCTCACGGAATTCGGCAGCAACACGTCTGCCACCCCCCTGTGGGAAGGGGATTTCCTGCGCCAGCCGCAGGCGGCCACCCTGTCGTTGTTCGCCGATCACCGGACCTATACCTACGAAGGGCAGCACATCGATCAGCAGACCCATCTCGGCGTCGATCTGGCCTCGACCGCCCAGGCTGACATCCTGGCGGCCAACCACGGCCGGGTGGTCTTTGCCGACGATCTCGGCATTTACGGCCTCTGCGTGATCCTCGATCACGGCCTGGGCCTGCAGACCCTGTACGGGCACCTCAGCCGCATCGACGTCAGCGTCGACCAGACGGTCAGCAAGGGGCAGGTCGTCGGCGCCAGCGGGGCCACCGGGATGGCGGGGGGTGACCACCTGCATTTCGAAACCATCGTCTCCGGGCTTTCGGTGACCCCCATCGAATGGTGGGACGGCGCCTGGATCCGCAACAACATCACCGACAAACTGAGCCTTGCTCCAACCAACTGACCGGCCGGGATCGGTTTTTCTCGATATCGGCCTGATTTAGCACCCAACAACAATGGCCCCGCCGGAATTCCGGCGGGGCCATTGTTGTTTATCCCTGCTCGCCGCGGGCGTTCGTCACACCAGCCTGACCGGGGCGAAGCCGCCGCCAGGGGTGCGCAGATTGGTCACCTGCCCCTGGTACAGGCGGGCCGCCACGCCAAGAACCCGGTTCTTGTAGACATACAGCCGGAAATCGGTTTTCATCTCCGGCAACTCGCCGCCGCCGGTCAGCGAAGGCGGCTCCAGCCGCTGCACCAGGGTGTCGGCTGGATCGAGCCCGTCAAACCGCTTGCGGGTAATCTTGCGCCCGAGCAGCACGCCACGGCTGCCGAACCGGGCCACCGGCTTGAACACCCAGTCGTTGCGCTCAGCCCAGAGGATATCCCGGTCCAACTCCGCCAGCATCCGGCTCTCGGGAACCAGCTCCGCCAACCGTTGGCAGTCCGCATCGGCCACCCCCATCGCCTCCAACTTAGCCGGGTCGGACCAGAGCACCATCCGGCGCTTGTCGGCCAGCAACCCGTAGCTGAACGGGTGGGGACTCAGACAGACGGTACCGGCCAGGCATGCTTCGCGGATACCGACCATCAAGTCGCTCTCCAGGTAAAAATCGCAATGGCGGTTATACGCCAGTTCAACCGGTCGTCCTTCGCTGAAAACCCCCTTTGCTCCCGACTCCAATTGCCCCGGATCAGCTACCACAACGGGAATACCCCATTCATTTGCAAGCAGACGTTGGCAGTATTCCATCTCGCCGAATAGAAATTGCTCTGCAGGGTTTTCGTCAATAATGGCCATCACCGAGGGCTTTTCCATGGTGCCGCCGCTCCAGGATCGAAGTTCATCGGCAAACGGCTTGATCAGCCGGGTGCGGATTCGTGGCGACAGCCCGGCTGGATCGAAAACCTGCTCACCGAACTGCGCCAGCAGGGCCAGCAGAAAGCCGCCGGCGTTGGTGTTCACCTCGATCAGTCGCGGCCCGGCGGGGGTCAGGTGAAAATCGTAGCCCATCATCACCGAATCGTGTCCAGGGTCGATGCGAGCGACCTCCGGCAACCAAGGCAACACGGTTTCACGATAAGCCGGTTGTTGACTCAGTCGATACAGGGTCCGCACCAAACGTATCATCTGGCGCAAATTCCGCTGCGGCAGCAGGGCGGACTGAAGGCTGACCGCCTCCCGGTATATCTCCATAAGGCTTCTCCCCGTCCATAAAAGGTGCGTCATCATGCCACAGATTTCTTCCAATTCAAACAACACGTACCTGCAGAAAAATGGATAATTCTTTTAGCAAGCCCTTTGACATGAGGACATCATCAGTCATAATTCTAAGAACATATGACTTTAAATAGCCAAAAATCAACATCCAAGGAGAACAGATCATGACTCAGCAATTCAACCTTAATGAAGCCCTCAAGCAAGCCATCCAGACCGAAAAAGACGTTATGGATTTTTATAACCGGGCTGCAGAAATCACCCAAAACCCCAAAGGCAAACAGGTTTTTAAGACCCTGGCCAAAGACGAACACGAACATGCCAGCCACTTTTTTCAGGTCTACCCTGGGAAGGATCTAGGTACTTTTGACGAATTCATGGCCCGTCCGCCGCAGGCCAACATCGCCATGCAACAAGACCTGGAAAAAGCTCTGAAGGAAGGGGGCACTGATCGCAAAGCCATGGAAATCGCAATGCGTGAGGAGGAACTGCTCGAGAAAAACCTGCGTGCAACCGCAGCCCAGATCAGCGACTCGAAGGTCAAGGCGGTTTTTGAAAAGATGGCCAAAGAAACCAACCATCATTACCAGATCATCGAGTCGGAATATGCCCGCATCATGGGGATGGTTCACGAAACCGACATCAACACCTTCGTCCGCGAATAACATGTTCTGAAGCACTCTGGCGCATTGCCATGTGGTTTTAACTCAGTGCCTAGCCCTAGAACCGAAGGAGGTGACCATGCCCCAGGAACTCAAAATGCAGGAAGCACTCAAGCAGGCCATTCACGCCAAAAAGAATTTGATGGATTTCTACCTGAAGGCCGCCGAAATCAACAAGAACCCGGCCGGCAAGAAGATTTTCGAACGCCTGGCCGGCGAAGTGAAAGAAAACGTCGCCCGCTTCTTCAACCATTACAAGGGAACCGATCTCGGCTCGTTTGACGCCTTCATCACGGCGCCTCCGCATCCCGACTCGGCCATGCTGGTTTCCCTGCAGAAAGCGCTGAACGACAATATGCACGATCGCAAGGCGAGGGAAATCGCCCTCAAAGAAGAAGGGGACATGGAAAGAAACTTCACCATGCTCGCCGAAAAGATGGTCGACCCGATGGTCAGGGCCGTCTTTGTCGAAGTCGCCAAGGAAACCCGCAACCACTGCGCGATCATCGAATCGGAATACGCCCGGACCATGGGCATGGTTCACGAAACCGATATGGACACCTACGTTCGCGAATAATCCAGCCCTCTGAAACACCCCTGTAACACCCAGGCCCCGGTCGCCATGACCGGGGCTTTTTCATGCCAGACGACCGAAAATTAGTCTACACCAACTTTTAATTGGCCGCTTCACGATGCCGTGGTAAACTCGCCGCCATGCCATGAAATCTGCAAGGAGGGAACCTGCCATGAGAAAAATCAAGGACTGGCCCGAAGACGAACGCCCGCGGGAGAAACTGCTGAAGAACGGCGCCGACACCCTCTCCGAGGCGGAACTGCTGGCCCTGGTGCTGCGCACCGGCGATGCCGCCAGCCAGACCAGCGCGGTCGACCACGCCCGCCTGCTGCTGGCCCGCTTCAAGAGCCTGCGCGGCCTGGCACTGGCCACGGTGGCCGAACTCTGCGAAATCAAGGGGATCGGCCCGGCCAAGGCGGCCGAGCTGCAGGCGGTCTGCGAACTGGCCCGCCGCTTCGGCATCGAAACCATGCGGCCGGGCGACCGCTACACCAGCTCGACGGAAGTCTACCAGCATTTTCACGAGCGGCTGCGCGACTACCGCAAAGAAGTCTTCATCGCCCTGCTGCTCGACAGCAAGAACAGGTTGCTGTGCGAAGTGCAGATCTCCGAAGGAAGCCTGACCGCCAGCATCGTCCATCCCCGCGAAGTCTTCGCCCCGGTGGTGCGGGAATCGGCGGCGGCGGTCCTGTTCGTCCACAACCATCCCTCCGGCGACCCCACCCCGAGCCGCGAAGACCTGGAGATCACCACCCGGCTGCGCGAAGCCGGCGAGCTGATGGGGGTCCGCGTGCTCGACCACATTATTATCGGTAGCGGCCAGTACGTCAGCTTCGTCGACCGCGGGCTGATGGGCTAGCCGGCGCCGGCATATTCGAGAAAACTGTGCTGCGGCCTGAATACCGGCTGAGCCTGCAGCCACTCGCTGACTTCGTCCGGCCCGAAATAACGGGCCTGCAGCGTTTTCCCCTCATCGAGCAGAAAGCCAAACTGGGGAACGAAGGTGTTGCGCCGGATCGAGTGGTCAAGGGTCAGCCCGGCGATCATCAGGATGCTGCGATCGCTGTTATCAAAAGAATCGGTCAGGTAGGACGCCAGCAGGTGGAACTGCCGCCAGGTGTTGACGTCGGCCAGTCGGCGATGCGGCCGCTTTGAGGTAACGATATCAGGGAAAAAATCTAAGACGGAGGCTTCAAGGATAGCCGCCGGCGACGGATCGTACTTGTCAAGGTGCCTGATAAAACGAAAGGAATGGGCATCGAGCAAGGTGCCGATGGAGCGCGGCTCTTTGTTCAGGTCAGATAGGGCCAGCTGGTGGCGGTCGGCAAATTTTGCACTCAGACGGTAAACCTTGCCATGGCTCGACTCGCGGATAGCGGTGCCGTCCACCAGCTGACGCAGCAGCACATGGATCTGCGGAGTGTCGCCGGGAGGCTGGCGAAAAAGGTATTTGTAGGGAATTTCGATCTTGATGCCGTCGACCTCGCGATACAGGGTGATCAGGGTGGCGGCCCGCCGGTAAAGGGTCAGGTACGGCTCAACAACCCGGAACAGCATGCTGCAGCAGGAGTTGCTATGGCCATTGACCCGCTCGACATAGCCGATCCCACCTTCTTCATGGATGCCGTGGTGGCTGCCCCCCAGAATGACCAGATCCTGGCCATGATGAGACGCCGGGGTCAACCGCCCCGGATCGAGCAGGGCACCGACTCGCCCCAGGTTGAAGGTCGGACAATCGAAGGCGTAGCCAAAAAGGGCTTGCTTGATTCCCTGGGATTCGTCGCTGCACTGCCAGACCGCCGGCAGGGTCCCCTGGAAATTGTGGGCATCGGCCAGCGAACGCATCCGGCCGAACAGGTCCATCAGCTCCATGGCGGGATTATCCAGCAGCACTTCGGAAGGGGGGGCGATCGGCATGGCAGGCTCCTTGGCTAGTCAAGTATGCGCAAAACAATAACACCGTTTTACTGCTTTTACCACAGCGAATCACTCGATTTTCCGGTTGCTTCGGCCAGCGACGCCATGCTAACCTGCCGGAAGTCAATCAACCACGGCCGGGCACTCTAGAGCCCCGGCCTTTTTCATTTCGAGCCATCCATGTCTTCTCGCAACAGTGTAAAACCCGAACTCCTCGCCCCCTGCGGCAGCCTCGAAGCCTTTTTTGCCGCCATGCAAGGCGGCGCCGACGCCGTCTATGTCGGGCTGAAGGAGTTCTCGGCCCGGGCCAAGGCGAAAAACTTTTCCCTCACCGATGTCGAACGGATGCTGGCCTACGCCCACAGCCTCGGGCGCAAGGTCTACGTCACCCTCAACACCC
>NZ_JBFHGD010000087.1:0-12911 GCF_041583255.1 Trichloromonas sp.
AAGCCGCGCATCATCGGTAGCGCCGAGAATTTCCCCCAACATATTGGTCTTCCGCGAGGCTGCCTTGATGCGGTGCTCGACCTGTTGCAGGAGAACGATATCCGCCCGGAGCTGCAGGACCAACGCTTGGCCGGACGGAAGGTGACGGCCAAATTTACCGGGGCCTTGCGCAAGGACCAGAAAGCGGCGGTGCGGGAGATGCTCAAGCACGAGGTCGGCGTACTCTGCGCCCCGACGGCTTTCGGCAAGACCGTCACTGCCGCCGCCCTGATCGCTCGGCGCAAGGTGAGCACGCTGCTGCTGGTCCATCGCACCGAACTGCTGCGTCAGTGGCAGGAGCGGTTGAACGGGTTTCTGGAAATCCCCAAAGGCGGATTGGGCGTCATCGGCGGCGGCAAGAAGAAAACGTCCGGCAAGATCGACATCGCGGTCATGCAGTCACTGTCCCGGCGGGAAGACCTGGGCGAACTGCTCGACCAGTACGGCCAGATCATCATCGACGAATGCCATCACCTGTCGGCCTTTTCCTTCGAGGCGATCCTCAAACAAGCCAAGGCGAAATTCGTGGTGGGCCTGACCGCCACCCCGATACGCCGCGACGGGCATCAGCCGATCGTCTTCATGCAGTGCGGGCCGATAAGGCACAGCGCAGCCAGACCGGAAACCGCCCCGGCGCAACTGGAGGTCTGGCCGAAGGTGCTGCCAGCGCCGGAGATCCCGCCGGATTCGCCAATTCAGGATGTGTTCCGCATCCTCGCCAACGATGCGACCCGCAACCGTCGCATCGCCGGGGATGTACTGGCCGCCTACCGCGAAGGGCGAAAGGTGTTGGTGCTTACCGAGCGAACGCATCATCTGCCGCTGTTGCGGGAGGCGCTGGGGGATGAGGTCGAGCACTGCTTTGTCCTGCATGGCCGCTTGTCGAAGAAGCAGCGATCGGCGGTGTTCGCGGAACTGGATGCGTTGAATGAGTCGGCACCGAGGGTGTTACTCGCCACCGGCCGCTTGATCGGCGAGGGCTTCGACCATCCACCGCTCGACACGCTGGTGCTGGCCATGCCGATCTCCTGGAAGGGAACCTTGCAGCAATACGCAGGGCGTCTGCACCGGGAGCATGCCGACAAGCAGGATGTCCGCATCTACGATTACGCCGAAACCGATCAGCCCCAGCTCAACCGCATGTGGGACAAACGCCAGCGTGGCTATAGGGCCATGGGATACGAGATCAAACCGATGGCGACCGTAGTTTTAGGAAGCGGCACGAATCTAAAATAAGACGAGCTGCTATTTTAGGTTCGTGAGTCCATCTCCAGAAGAAACCGCCAGACCGGCACCGCCTGGATGGTGCCAAATCCCACGGGTATGGTCTCTTCGGTGCGCCAGGTGACGATGGTCCCCTCCGCCACCGCCAGCTCGACCATGGCTTCGGAGAGGGTGCGCACTTCGCTCTGTTTGACGCGGGGATCGGCCAGCGAGGCGCAGACCTGGACCAGCAGTATGGTTCCCTCGTATCCCGGTGCTGACGGCAGCAGCGCGACAAGATCCACCTCCCGACCCGTTTTGGTCTTGTGGTAGAAGATTTCCGGCGTCACTCGGCGCAGCGCGGTGAACACCAGATTCTCCAGCAGGTTGTCGCGGTTGGTGAGGATGCCGGAGCTGATCGAGGTCACCAGCGCGTGGTCGATCCAGTAGACCTTGCGGGGATTGATGCTGATTCGGGTCGGCGAGCTGGAAAAGATGTTCACGCTGAACAGCAGACCGGCATCCTCGAACACGACGAGCCAATCGACCACCGAGCTTTTGCGCACCCGGTGGCCGAGAGATTTCAGGTAGTCGGTCAGGTGGCTGATGGCGTAATAGGAGCCGGTATTGTCCACCAGCCAGTGGGCCAGATCGATCACCGCCCGAGGGTGGGAGATGTTATGGTGGCCGATGATGCTGGCGAGAATCGTGTTCCAGTTGGCCTGATGGGCCTCGATGCGCTGGCGCTGGTCGCGTCGGTTGACACCGGGAAAACCGCCGACCCGCCAGTAATCCTCGAACGCCTTCTGGATGGTCAGCCGCTGCTTGGTGGATAAGGGGCCATCGCTCTCAATCTCTTTGCCGTCGAGGAACTCCCGGAACGAAAGCGGGAAGATCTCCCAGGAGACGATCCGACCGGTCAAGGGACTGGCGGTTTCCTCCTCCGGTGATGGCAACAAGGCACCGGTCACAGTGACCTCACATTTTTCGGTGCGCATCAAGCGGTCAATGAAGAGCTGCCAGTGCGGGAGCGCCTGAACCTCGTCGAAAAAACAGTGAACCGTCTCGCTGCCGCGCTTCTGCGGATGGAGCTCGAAATAGGCCTCCAGGATGAGGTCCGGGTTTTCGTGCCGCAGCCAGTAGAGTCGGTCGTCGGCCAGATCGAGAGAGAGGATGTTCTCGCGGGGAACACCGCTCTCGATCAGTTGCCGGATGCGCTGGCGCAGCAAAGTGGTCTTGCCGCTCCCGCTGACGCCGGCGACCACCGAGACCTTCCTCGGCAGACTGCCAATGGTGACACGCCTGGGCAGCAGACCGCCCGGCGGCTCAAGGTTCTGGTATTCGCGGATAATTCGTTTCAGGCATTCAATCATGGCATGGCCCGGTGCTCCCTGTTCGTATTCGCAACCGGTGTCATTCATGCTTGGCGTGCCGGAAAATGCAAATGGTTTATCGAAACGGCCGCTGTTTCTATTTGATTTCGTTTTCGGGAACCGAACCACCGTCCGAATTGGTTGTCGGAAGCAATCCCGCTGGGAGACAATAAGACGGGGAAGTTGGAGGTCGATTTTCGGTATCCGGTTGAACTGAAAACCCGTTACCCGCGTCCGGTGTAGGGAAATCGGGGGAGAAAAATGCTTCCTTTGACATGAACCGCCGCCGGATGTCAGCGGGCTTTATTTCTGATGTTACATCAATAGTTTATGGGGCAAGTCGAGGGTTGAGGCTGGTTTGCGCCAGGTCACCGCGCCCTCCACCAGTTTTAACTAATAAAATCGGCTACTTGACTACATGTAGGTGCCGACTTTCGCTGGACTTTCGCCATTCCTTCCGACACGGGAGGGGATGGCGATTGTTTTTGGGGCCGTTAACCTCCCCGCCGAAGTAGGCCTTGATTTTTTCCGCGTCCTGCTCCAATCCCTCCACGTAGTTGCCGTACACTTCGTAAACCATCTGCTTCGATCCGTGCCCCATCAGCCGCACCAGCCTGTTCGGATCCATGCGCAGGGTCAGACACCAGGCTGCGAAGGTGTGGCGCAGGGTGTCGGGTTTTTCATCGGCCAGGATCTGGAGTCGATTCTTCGGGGCTGTCGGGAGGCGATTCACGCATTCTGTCGGAAGCCACTGAATTGCTGAGGGGAGGAACAGGCAGAAGCCATGCGGGGGCCTGTCCGCACGGTTCTGTGCGAGGCCGATGCGAGCCTGATCCGCTTGCCCCAGCCTGCCCGATTGCGGAGTGTTTCAGTCGCGGGCGGAGAGGAGCAACCAGAGGGCCAGCATGGTAAAGAGGAGGACCGCCGACCATGCCGCGGCGAAGGGCGGGATGATCGATGAGTACCCGAGTGCCATCAGCATGGCCTGGAGAATGTAAAATACAATTCCGATGGCTACCGATAGCGTGACACCGAGGGCAAGGCTGGCTCCACGGCCCTTGCGCAGGGCGAAGGGGATGCCGAGAAGGGCCATGGCCAGGCAGGCGAAGGGCTGAGCCAGTCGGGACTGCATGTCGACCTTGTAGCGGCGGGCGTCGTAGCCTTCGCTCTGCAGTTGTCGAATCAGCGAACGCAGTTCAAAAAAGCCCATCTGCTCGGTTTTGTGCTGGGTTTCGATAAAGTCTTCCGGCTTTTTGGTCAACTGAAGTTCTGTCTCCGGAAAGGTCTGGCTATCGACGATCATCCCGCTTTCCGGGTCGAATCTGCGTACCGCCAGGTTTTCAAAGAGCCAGGACCCGTTGAGAAACCTCGCCCGCGGTGAATCTTTTCTTTCGACCAGGCGAAAAATGTCGTCGAATTCGAAAATCGTCACGCCCTTGAGCAGTCCCTCTTCGGGGCGTGAAAGCCGGATGTTGAAGATCCGGTTGCCTTCTCTGAACCAGATGTCGTCACTCTTTTGAAAGATTTCGGCCTTACCCTGTACTTCAACCCGCTTGATGTAATTGATATTTTTCTGGTTCAAGGGGATCAGGTATTCATTGGCCGCCAGTGAAATCAGGGTGAAGAGAACCGCGGCGCGAATCAGGGGGGAAATGATACGCCAGATGCTGATGCCGCCGCTGCGGATTGCGGTCAACTCGTTGCTTCTCGCTAATCCGCCGATGGTTCCGAAGGCCGCTAACAGAATCGCCAGGGGGATAACCTGAAGGGTGGCAATAGGGATGTTGTTGATCAGGTAGAGGAAATAGAGTGAACCGCGAGCACCGTGTTCGAGGAAGTCGTCGATTCGTTCAAAGAAATCGATGAGCAGAAAAATGCCGACGAATGCGGTCAGGGAGAGCAGCAGGAGCCGGTAGAAAATGCTGAGTATATAGCGGTTGAGCAGGGTCATGAGCGACCCTTTCCGGCCAGCAGGGAGTTTATGACCCGGCGCGGCGCTTCGACAATCCAGTCAAAAATGGCGTACCGTTTTTCATTGGCGGTCTGGTGAAAGAGGATTGCGCCACCGACAAGAAAGGCGAGATTCGGCAGCCAGAGACTGAACGCGGGGGGGTAATCCGCTTCAATGACCAGGGTTTCAGCCAGCGAAAGGGACAGGTAATAGCTGAGAAAGACGACCAGGGCCAGCGAGAAGCCGGCTCCTTTCCCCGATCGGTGGGACTGGATCCCGAGGGGGACACCGACCAGCGCAAAAATAAGGGGTGCCAGCGGGTAGGTGAAGCGTTTGTGGAACTCCAGGGCCATTTTCTGCCGTTTCTTCGGTGCCAGATCCGGGGCGGTGAGAGCCGTTTTGAGCTCAGCGGTCCCCATGTCTGCCGGCTTCAGCTGTTTCGTCTCGGCTTGCTGCAACTCTTCGCCTATGTTGAGGTTGAGGTCGTAAGTGGTGAATTTGATGATCTGGTACGAGTCCTTGCCTGGTGACGACCGATGCAGGGAGCCATTTTCCAGGCGCAGGGTCAGGGTCAGGTTTTCCGGGTCTGAAATGACCCGGCCCCGTTGCGCCAGGATGGTGGCCGGGGTCTGGTCGGCCCGCTGGTCCGAGATCATGACCCCTTCGAACGTTCCCCGGCGCTCATCGGTGTTGTTGGCGTAAAGGACGAGGTTGTTGAATTCGTCGTTGAAAACCCTTGGCTGGATGCCGATGCTGGCCCGGTTGGAAGCCATCTGGAAAATTTGCTGGCGAAAGGCGCGGTTTCCCGAAGGGCCGGCAACGAGCGTCAACACTCCGGTGAGCAGGCTGGCGACGATGGCCAGTGCGATTACCGGCCTGACCATGCCGTAGAGGCTGATCCCGGAGGATTTCAGGGCGACGATTTCACTGTCGGCAGAGAGTCGGCCGAAACCGAGCATGACGCCGAGTAAAAAAGCCAGGGGTATGGTGATGACCAGAAACGAGGGGAGCAGGTAGCTGAAAAGCTTGGCGATGTCGGCGGCCGGAACCCCCTTGTTGATGACCAGTTCCACCAGTTTGAGGATCCGGCCCATGAGCAGGATGAAGGTGAAGATCACCAGCCCGAGAACGGTCGGAACAGCGATTTCCCTGCTGATATAAATGTTAATTCTACCGGTCGACATGGGTGCGGATATTAGACTAAGTGATGGCGCTTGTAAACCAGTTTCAGGCGATTTTTCACTTGCCCCTCCGGCATCCGCATGTTATACACACACGTTATTCCATACCACACACGTTTCCCGACCTGGCGGGGGGTGCCCAGCGGATTGTCCGCAGGGAACCCGGCAGGGACGACGGAAGCGGAGGAAACCAACCAAGCAGAAGGAGATCAATCGCATGGCACAGATCACAATGAAGCAGCTTCTCGAAGCGGGTGTCCATTTCGGTCACCAGACCAAGCGCTGGAACCCGAAAATGAAGCCCTATATCTTCGGGGCGAGAAACGGCATCTACATCATTGACCTGCAGAAGACGGTCCGCTATTTCCGCTCCGCTTACGATTTTGTCAAGCAGACGGTGGAGAATGGCGACAAGATTCTCTTTGTCGGCACCAAGAAGCAGGCCCAGGATGCCATTACCGAGGAGACGATCCGCGCCGGACAGCATTATGTCAATAACCGCTGGCTCGGTGGGATGCTGACCAACTTTTCCACCATCAAGGGGAGCATCGATCGTCTGAAGAAGATCGAGGCCATGGCCCAGGATGGTACGTACGATCTGATCACCAAGAAAGAGGCCCTGCAGCTTGAGCGTGAGCGCGCCAAACTCGAAAAGAGCCTTGGCGGGATCAAGAATATGACCAAGCAGCCCGGTGCCGTTTTTATCATCGATCCCAAGAAAGAGGCGATTGCCGTTAAGGAAGCCCGCAAGCTGGGCATCCCCGTGGTTGCCGTCGTCGACACCAACTGCGATCCCGACGACATCGATTACATCATCCCCGGCAATGACGACGCGATCCGTGCGATCCGTCTGTTTGCATCGAAGATGGCTGATGCCTGCATTGAAGGGGCCCAGGCCCGCGAATCCAAGATCCGCACCGGTGCCGAAGGCGCCGATACGGCAGAGGAAGTCGCTGAGCCGGTTGTTGCCGAAGTTCAGGTTTCGTCTGAGGGTTGATCAAGTTCCGAGTCGGACAGAGGGCGGCCAGGGCGGTCGCCTTCTGTTCGAGAAGGATAACTATAACTTTTCTCCCGCCGAATCTTTTTGGCGGGCGACAGGAGGATAGCAGTGGCACAAATTACCGCATCGATGGTATCGGAACTGCGCGCCAAGACTGGCGCGGGAATGATGGATTGCAAGAAGGCGCTGGGCGAAACCAGCGGCGACATGGAAGCGGCTGTTGACTATCTGCGCAAGAAGGGGCTTTCGGCCGCCGCCAAGAAGGCCGGCCGTGTTGCTGCCGAAGGGATGGTCGTTGCTGCCGGCGAGGGGGCTGTAGGCACCATCGTCGAGGTTAACGCCGAGACCGACTTCGTTGCCAAGAACGCCGGATTCCAGGCCTTCTCTGCCGGGGTTGCCGAGGCTGTTGCTGCCGCCAACCCGCAGGATCTCGAGGCTCTTCTGGCTGTGCCTTTCCCGGGTACCGGGCGGACGGTTGCCGAGGAACAGAACCACCAGGTCGCGACCATTGGTGAAAACATCAACGTGCGCCGGTTCGCCCGCTTTGAGACGGCCGCGGGTGTGGTCGCTTCGTATGTTCACGCCGGCGGCAAAATCGGCGTGTTGATCGAACTGAGCACCGAAAAGGGCGACGACGAGCGCGTTGCTACCCTGGCCCGGCAGCTGGCCATGCACGTTGCGGCCGCCAGCCCCCAGTACCTTGATCGCCAGGAAGTTCCCGCCGAAGTCGTTGATCGTGAAAAAGACATCATGCGGGTGAAGGCCAGAGAGAGCGGCAAGCCGGACAATATCATCGAGAAGATTCTCGATGGCCAGATCAACAAGTTTTTCGGCGAAATCTGCCTGCTTGAACAGGCTTACGTTATCGATCCCGATCAGAAAATAAACAAGGTCGTCGATGCCCTGGGTAAAGAGCTCGGTGCCGCGGTCAAGCTGACCCGTTACGCCCGTTTTCAGCTTGGCGAGGGGATCGAAAAGCGCGAAGATGATTTCGCCTCCGAAGTGGCGTCTCTGGTCAAGTAATAGTTTAAACGTCGACACTCTGAACAGGGCTTCCTCTGCGGGGGGAGCCCGACAGGATGCACATGGCTGAGTTAAAACCGGTTTACAAGAAAATCCTGCTCAAGCTCAGCGGTGAAGCCCTGGCCGGAAAGCAGGGATATGGCATCGATCCCGATGTAATCGCCGGTATCGCCCAGGAAATCCGCGACGTTGTCGATCTCGGGGCGCAGGTTGCGCTGGTTATCGGCGGCGGCAATATTTTTCGCGGCGTGGCGGCGGCTTCGCGCGGCATGGACCGCGCCAGTGCTGACTACATGGGCATGCTCGCCACGGTGATGAACAGTCTTGCCATGCAGGACGCACTGGAAAAGGTCGGTGTCACGACCCGGGTGCAGTCGGCGATCGAAATGCAGGAAGTGGCTGAGCCGTATATTCGCCGGCGCGCCGTCCGTCATCTGGAAAAGGGCCGGGTGGTGATTTTCGGTGCCGGAACCGGCAACCCTTACTTCACCACCGATACCGCGGCCAGCCTGCGTGCCATGGAGATCGGCGCCGAGGTCATCCTCAAGGCAACCAAGGTCGACGGCGTTTATAATGCCGACCCGGCCAAGGACAAGGATGCCGTCAAGTTCCTCAGTCTCACCTATCTTGACGTGCTGAAGATGGGGCTGCAGGTTATGGATGCCACGGCCACTTCGCTCTGCATGGACAACAACCTGCCTATCGTGGTCTTCGATCTGACCCGCCAGGGCAATATCAAGCGGGTGGTCCTTGGCGAGCCGATCGGGACGATTGTCAAAGGAGATTGAATCCCATGACGAAAGAGATCCTTAAAAATGCCCGAACGGGCATGGACAAATCCATCGAGTCGATGAAGAAGGAGTTCACCAGGGTTCGCACCGGGCGTGCTTCGGTTTCTCTGTTCGATGATGTCAAAATCGATTACTACGGGACGCCGACTCCCCTGAACCAGGTCGCCACCCTGGCCGTGCCCGAACCCCGGCTGATCACCATTCAGCCCTGGGAAAAAAAACTGCTGCCGGAGATTGAAAAGGCCATCTATAAATCCGATCTTGGTCTGAACCCGACTTCTGACGGGATGCTGATCCGTATCGCGATTCCGCCTTTGACCGAAGAACGCCGCAAGGAAATGGCCAAGCAGCTCAAGCGCATGGGCGAGGATGCCAAAATCGCCGTCCGCAATGTGCGTCGCGATGCCAACGATGCGGTAAAAAAGCTTGCCAAGGATAAGGAAATCTCGGAAGATGACGCCAAGCGTCTCGAGAAGGAGATCCAGGAGCTGACCGACAAGTTCGTGGTCATGGCCGATGAGGCCGTGGCTGTTAAGGAGAAGGAAGTGATGGAGCTTTAACCCCCAACCCCCTCCATCCCATACAACAAGGAGAAATATCATGAAAATCACTGAAGAATGCATTTCCTGCGGCGCCTGCGTCGACACCTGCCCCGTTGCTGCCATTGTCGAAGCTGGCGACAAGTACAAGATCACTGACGACTGCACCGAGTGCGGCGCCTGCGTCGACAGCTGCCCGGTCAGCGCCATCGTCGAGTAAGTCCAGAAGAAGGGGCGCCAAACGGCGCCCCTTTGCTTTACCTCCCTCCCCGATATCCTCTCTTGCCTGCCGGCATTGTTTCGTGTTAGCTTAACTCCTCTTTTGACCCAATTCATTCAGAGTAGACACCATGCGTATCCCCAGCCATCTGGCCATCATCATGGACGGCAACGGCCGCTGGGCCGAACAGCGACAGCTGCCGCGCATAGCCGGTCATCATCGAGGCGTCGAATCCGTCCAGGAAATCGTGGCGGAATGCCGCACCCTCGGGGTTCGCTATCTCACCCTCTATGCCTTCAGTTCCGAAAACTGGGGGCGCCCCGAGGACGAGGTCAATGCCCTGATGGGGCTGCTCGGGCGTTATCTCGAATCGGAACTCGATACCATGTGCGCCCGCAATATCCGCTTCCAGGTGATCGGCGAAATCGACCGGCTGCCGGCGGAAGTCGGGCAGGTTCTGCGGCGCACTGTCGCGCAAACGGCGAACAATAAAGAAATGGTGTTGACCCTGGCGCTTTCGTACGGTGCCCGCAATGAGATGGTTCGGGCCATCCGTGAACTGGCCCGCCAGGTTGCCGACGGCCGCCTTGCAGCCGAGGCCATCGATGACGATTTGTTGAGCCGTACCCTCGATACCGCCGGCTTGCCCGATCCCGATTTGCTGATCCGTACCAGCGGCGAAATGCGGATCAGCAATTTCTTGCTCTGGCAGCTTGCCTATACCGAACTTTATTTCACTGAAGACCTCTGGCCCGATTTCAGCCGCCAGAAGCTGCATCAGGCTTTTGCGGAGTATGCCCGTCGGCAGCGCCGCTTTGGTCTGATCGCTGCCCAGGTCAAAGGGGAGGAAAACCATTAAACAGCGTATACTCACCGCTCTGATTGCGCTTCCCCTGCTCGTTCTGTTTATTATCTATTCCGGCCCGGTCCTTTTTGACCTGCTGGTGCTGGCGGTTGTTCTCCTCGGTTTGTCCGAGTTTTACCGGATGAGTCTGCCGGCCGAGCGCAGGGCGGAAGCGTATGCGGCTATCGCCGTCGGCGGCCTGCTGACCCTGGTTCCGATCCTGAATGCCGCCGCTACGCTGCCTGCGTTGACGCTGGCGACCTTCTTTTTTACCGGCTGGTTCCTGCTCCGTTTTCGCGACCTGCAGTCGGTGATCCAGCACCTGGCCCTGGTTTTTCTCGGTTTTCTTTATCTCCCCCTGCTGTTCGGCCACCTGTCCCTGCTGCATGGTCTTCCCCATGGCAAGGAATGGATTTTTCTCGTCCTGTTCATCGTCATGTCGGGGGACTCCGCCGCCTATTTTACCGGGATCAACTTCGGCCGCCGCAAGCTTTATCCTGCCATCAGCCCGAATAAGAGCATCGAGGGGGCCATCGGCGGTTTGGTCGGCAGTTTTGTCGGCGCTTTGCTTTTCAAATACGGATTTTTCCCGCAGCTGTCAGTTGTCGACTGCCTGCTGCTGGGGGTCGGGCTCGGCGCACTGGGCCAGGTCGGCGACCTGTTCGAGTCGATGCTGAAGCGCAGTTTCGGGGTCAAGGATTCTGGAACCCTGATTCCAGGTCACGGCGGGATTCTTGACCGGCTCGACAGCCTGATCTTTGCTTTTGCCCCGGCTTATTACTATGCTCTGTGGTTTTTCCAGCCCCCGGGTATTTATTGATGAAGCAGCTTGCCATTCTCGGCTCCACCGGCTCAATCGGTGTCAGCACGCTCGATATTGTCGCCGCGCACCCTGACCGGTTCCGCATCGTTTCGCTGACGGCCGGCCGTAACCTCGAGCTGCTGCAGCAGCAGATCCGCCGGTTTAATCCGCGCCTGGTGGCGGTCCTCAGCCCGGCCGATGCCGATGCACTGAAACGGTCTTTGGGGGCCGGTGCTCCCGAGATCGTTTCCGGCATTGAGGGCCTCATCGCCTGCGCCTGTCATGCCGATGTGGACATGGTGCTGTCGGCGATTGTCGGCGCGGCCGGCCTGATTCCGACCATGGCGGCCATCGAAAACGGCAAGGATATCGCCCTGGCCAACAAGGAAACCCTGGTCACGGCCGGATCGCTGGTGATGGCGGCGGTGGCCCGCAAGGGGGTCCGCCTCTTTCCGGTGGACAGCGAGCACTCGGCGATTTTTCAGTCTCTCGAAGGGCATCGTCGGCGGGATGTGCGGCGGCTGATCCTGACCGCGTCCGGCGGGCCGTTTCGCAACCGGGCGCTGGCCGAGCTTCAGCGGGTGACCCCCGCCGAGGCCCTGGCGCATCCGAACTGGAGCATGGGCCGCAAGATTTCCATCGATTCCGCCACCATGATGAACAAGGGGCTCGAGGTGATCGAAGCCCGTTGGCTCTTTGATCTGCCGGCCGAGCAGATTTCCGTTCACATTCACCCGCAGAGCATTGTCCATTCCATGGTGGAATACCTGGACGGCTCGGTGATCGCCCAGCTCGGCATCCCGGACATGAAAACCCCGATTGCCTATGCGCTCTCGTATCCCGAGCGGCTCCCCCTTGATTTGCCTCCCCTGGATCTCTGCCGCCTGGGCACGCTTTCCTTCGAAATGCCTGACATGCAGCGATTCGCCTGTCTTGCCCTGGCTTACGACGCCTTGCGTGAAGGCGGGAGTGCCCCGGCTGTGCTCAACGCGGCCAACGAGGTGGCGGTCGAGGCTTTTCTCAACGGCGAAATATCTTTTCTCAATATACCCGGGCTTATCCGCGCCACCCTTGATAATCACCAGGCGGCTCCGCTGGAGCACATTGATGAGGTCCTGCGGGCCGACCGCTGGGCACGCACCGAAGCCCGCAGGATTATAAATAAGTCTGTCTGACTGGAGGTAGCATGATTACACTGCTTGCCGGCATCATTTTGCTCGGCATTCTGGTTTTTGTCCATGAACTTGGGCATTTCGCTGTCGCCAAGATGTCCGGCGTCAAAGTGCTCAAGTTCTCCCTGGGCTTCGGTCCCCGCCTGATTTCCCGTCAGTGGGGAGAAACGGAATACCTGATCTGCGCCATTCCTCTGGGCGGCTATGTCCAGATGCTCGGAGAGGGGGTCGGCGAGAACGGCGAAACGCTCGAGCTTTCCCCCGAAGACCAGTTGCGCTCCTTCGCCAACAAGCCGGTGTCGAAACGAATCGCTATTGTGGCGGCCGGACCGCTAATGAACCTGGCGCTCCCCTTTCTGGTGCTGCCGATTGCCTACATGGTCGGGGTGAATCTCCCGGCGTACCTCGATCAGCCCCCCTGTATTGGCTATGTCGCGGCCGATACCCCCGGGGCCCGGTCCGGTTTTCAGCCGGGCGACTGCATCGAGGCGATCAACGGCGACCCCGTCGCCACCTGGACCGACACCAGTCATGCCCTGATCGCCCATGTCGGCTCGTCCCTGGAGTTTCAGGTGGACAGAGCGGGCAGTTCGTCGGTGTTGACCATGAGCCCGGAGGAGGGCGGCCTTGAGGGGCTGCAGTCGCTGGGGCTGTTGCCCCGCCAGGAAGCCATTGTTGGTGCTCTTGCTCCGGGGATGCCGGCCCAGGCGGCCGGGATGGAGGTCGGGGATCGAATTGTCTCCATTGCCGATTCGCCGGTGGCGTCATGGTAC
>NZ_JBFHGD010000088.1:0-12797 GCF_041583255.1 Trichloromonas sp.
CATCACTGTTGGGCCTGCTCGGTGCCGCGGCTATACTTTGGGGCTCCCTGCAGGCCTTGCGCCAGACTCGGCTGAAGCTGCTCATCGCCTATTCCACCGTAGCGCAACTTGGTTACCTGTTTCTGGCCTTTCCGCTGGCAGTCACTGCCAGTGCCACCGCCTGGAGCGCGGCCGCGTACCTGGCCCTCTCTCATGCCCTGGCGAAGGCGGCGATGTTTCTGGCGGCCGGCAATCTGTTACTTTTTGGGGGTCATGACCGCATCGCCGATCTGGATCGGGTGGTGCAGCGACTGCCGCTCACCACCGGCGCCTTTGCCTTGGCCGGGGTGAGTATCATGGGGCTGCCGCCGAGCGGGGGATTTATCGGCAAGTGGCTGATGCTTGAAGCAGCCCTGAGGCAGGGACGCTGGGACCTTGTGGCGGTGATGATCATCGGCGGCTTGCTGGCGGCGGGCTATATCTTCAAGGTGTTGGGATATGCTTTCATCCAGGCCGATGTCGTGCCTGAGTCGAGAGCGGTTCCCGCCAGTCTGGAATGGACGGCGCTGTTGCTGGCGGTCGGCACGGTCTTGCTGGGTTTTTTGGCGCCGGCCGTGTTGTCCCTGATAGGGGTCGGCGACCCATTCGGCATCAGTGAGGTCAGGCCATGAACTGGAATACGTGGGTCCCCCTGCTGGTAATTGCCAGCTCGCTGCTGCCGGGTTTGATCATCTTCTGTCTGGCGGAAGAGAGGGTGCGCCTGCGCACGGTGCTCAACCTGGCTGGGGCCCTGGTTAAAATTGCACTGGTCGGCTGGATGCTGTGGGGGGTCTACCACGGACAGCATTATGAAGCGCGGCTGGCACTGCTCCCAGACCTGGAACTGGTATTGCTAGCCGACACGCTGTCGCTGTTTTTTCTCGTCCTGTCTGCGGGGCTCTGGCTAGTGACTACCGTCTACGCCATCGGCTACCTGGAAGGCTCGCCGAATCGCGGTCGCTTCTTTGGCTTTTTCAGCCTGTGCGTGACCGCTACCGTCGGCGTGGCCCTGGCTGGCAACCTGATCACCTTCCTGCTGTTCTACGAACTGTTGACCCTGTCCACCTATCCGCTGGTCGTGCATCGCGGCACGGAAATGGCCCGCCGTGCCGGGCAGTCCTATCTTGCCTACACCATTTTCGGTGGCGCGTTACTATTGTTGGGCACGGTGTGGCTCTATACACTGACGGGCACTTTGGAATTTATTCCCCGGGGTTTTCTTAATAGTCTAAGCGAAGAGCATCGTCCGGCTCTGAGAATGATTTTCGCCCTGCTGATCGCCGGACTGGGGGTGAAGGCGGCGCTGGTACCGTTCCACGGCTGGCTGCCACAGGCCATGATCGCACCGGCGCCAGTCAGCGCCTTGCTGCATGCGGTGGCGGTGGTGAAGGCCGGGGCCTTCGGTATTGTGCGCGTGGTCTATGACGTATTCGGGGTGGAGTTCGCCGCTGCGCTGGGAGTGCTAAGCCCTTTGGCGTGGTTGGCGGCATTCACAATCATCTACGGTTCGGTGCTGGCCATGTTTCAAAATGACCTGAAGCGCAGACTGGCCTTTTCTACGGTCAGTCAGGTATCCTATATCGCCCTGGGCGTCGCCATCGCAGGACCTGTCGCGACCATCGGCGGCGTGGTGCATCTGGTGCACCAGGGCTTTATGAAGATCACCTTGTTTTTCTGCGCGGGCAATCTGGCCGAAACCCTGGGAATAAAAAAAGTCAGCGAGATGAATGGTGTGGGCCGGCGTATGCCTTGGACTATGGCGGCGTTTACTGTCGGGGCCTTCGGCATGATCGGTGCGCCGCCTGTTGCCGGATTCATCAGCAAATGGTATCTGGGCTTGGGCGCGCTGGAGGCGGGCCAGGACTGGGTAATCTTCGTGCTGGCTGGCAGCAGCCTGCTCAATGCCGTCTACTTCCTGCCCATTTTGCAGGCGGCCTGGTTTCGGGCGCCTCCAGACGCCTGGCCGGAGGAGCACGATTTTGGCCGTAAGGAGACGGCTTGGGCGCTGTTGCTTCCACCGTTGGTAACGGCCGCCATAGCCTTGGGTGCGGGACTGCTCGCGGCGCTGCCTTTCAGTCCCCTAGGATGGGCGAAGATCATCGCGGCACGGGAGTTCTATCAGCCATGAGTGAAGTAATCGCCTCCCTGACATTGTTGCTTGTGGTGATTTGGCCACTGCTGTTGGCCGGGGCGGTGTCTTCCGGCACCACGCGCCCCGTACCCATGAGACTTGTACCCTGGGCAGCGCTCCCGGCGCTGGTGACCGCGGTAGTGCTCCCCGAAATCGGTCTTCAGCTCCACGGTACCATGCTGGGCGGAGAGCTGGTTCTTGACGGCACCGGGAGGGTGTTTCTGCTACTGAGTGCCACCCTCTGGCTAGCGACTGGGTTGCTCGCGCGTCCCCAGTTGCACACCTCTGGAGCGAATCGCTTCGCTGTTCTGCTGCTGCTAGCCATGGCGGGCGGATTTGGCTTAGCGCTTGCCGGCGACGCCATGTTGTTCTTTGCTGCTGGCACCCTGGCAGGCTATGCCCTGTACGGCCTACTCGTCCACGACGCCAATATATCACTGCAGACAGCGGTCCGGGTGCTGGTGGTGCTGCTCGTGCTGAGCGATCTTCTGGTGTTCGAACTGCTGTTGATACTGGGCCAAGCGGCGGGCAGCGTTGATTTCATGTCCCTTCGCCAAGCCTGGATGAACACCGACTACCGGGGGGTGGTGCTTGGCCTGTTGATCGTCGGCTTTGGAATCAAAGCTGGCGTCGTTGGGGTTCACTTCTGGCTGGCGCCGGTCTTCGTGAACGCAGGGATGGCGGTACGCCCGGCGCTGGTCAGCTTCATGCTTGGTGCCGGGCTGCTGGGCTGGTTGCGCCTACTGCCAATTGGCGATATTCACTGGTCCGGTGCGGGGGTCGTGCTGCAGTGGCTTGCGTGGTTTACGCTGGGGTATGCGGTCTTAGCTGGCCAATTGAAGGCCCATCCTCGCGCGGTACAGGCTTGCACAGCCATAGCCCTGACTGGCCTGTGGGTAGCGATGCTGGGGGCGGTTTTACTCCACCCGCAGCCCTGGTCTGGGATGGCCGAAGCGGCGCATGCTACCATTCTCCAATCGGGATTCGCCCTGGCCGCCTTGCTGCTGCTCGACCGGCGTACCGCCGGGAACATCCCGAAATGGTTGCATCCTCTGCCCCATGCAGTAAAGTGGCTCGCCGCGTTGCAATTAGCGACCGTTCCCGTGGCCGTCACTGTTTTTTTGTCGAAAGACGACGGTTTTGCGACAGTACAGATGTCCTGGACGACGGCTGCCATAGCCTTTCTTGTCGTCCGCAGCCTGTTGCTGAGCCAGCCAGCCAGCCATGGCTCTCTCGACATGAAGACAACCCCGGACGGCGTGCAACAACCCATGCAAGCGCCCACGGCAACAGCCCACCTGGTGGCCGGGGGACTGACGGCAGCGGGCTTGCTGGCTGCGGCGTACAACCTGGTCGAACTATCCCCTATCAATTTTGGGCTTCCCGTCCTGATGATGATGGCCGCCTCTCTTGCGGCTTGGCTGAGCGTCAAACGGCGTGTGCCCCACCTGCCCGACCTCCCCCTGCTGGTTCCCATCAGCAACGGGCTGGCAGCGGCATTGCGTCGCGGTCGACGCTTGGCCGACAGGCGCCTACAATTGTGGCGTGATGCAGGAAGGGCCCAGGTGGAGCGTCTGTGGTCTCGAATGGGTTGGGGCCGGGTCATCGGACGATTCGAATCTCGCCTCAATCATTGGCCTACGACGTTGGTAATTCTGGCGGCGTTGGGTCTGTTCATGGCCACGCTGGTCGCGATTGGATGAACCTCCCGCTCCTGAGCATGGTTTTGGCACCGGGATTTCTGCGGTTGTTTGTGTAATGTTCTATTCTCCCGTTTCCCCATCCAGAGTATCGACAATGTGAATTCGTTTAATTGCATCACAGGCCGGGCGGATGTCGCCTTTCGGTTAAAGACAATGCGTTATAAACACACATGAACATGCGGTACACATTAGGAACTCCAGCCTGCCGCATCCAGTACTAATCCTGGGTTTCTGGACCTATGGCTGCAAACTAAGTGAGCCCGGGGAACCGATAAAATCAAATAAACAGGACCGAAATGCACGATGATTGCAAGCCCGAGCGATTATAAGTGCGAGCCGCTACATGATGCGTCTCCCCCATTTGCCGCCTTGCCTGAACCCGCCCGCTAATCCGCCGCCCCGAAAACGACAACGCCGACCTTTTCAGGTCGGCGTCGTTGTTTAATATCTTGTCAGAGGTTCGTTGCAGGTTAACCCACCAATGATGGTATCAGCACGGCCGCCAGTATACCGAAAGCCATCAGGACCAGAAGGATCAGGGCCAGGATGCCGGAAAAGCGCCAGAAGGATTTCTGATAATTCAGAGCCGTTTCGAGTTCAAGCTGCCCCCCTCCCTTGAGCAGGTTTCCGATGGCGGACGCGTACTTGAACAGGTAATAAGCAGGGATCAGGTACAGCAGCAAGCTTGCCAGCTGAACCGACAACATCAGGAGGGTCGGGGTATCCGAATTAAGGCCCATGCCGCCCATCGTACTGACGATCAGCAAACCGGCAATCGCCAGCATCCCCAAGCCGGAACTGATGAACAGAAGAATGGAAATCAAGCGGACCCAGGGTTTGGTTTTCTGCAGGATATCAAGAACCACGGCGGTGACGGAACCGGCAACTTCCGGCGACTCTTCGAAAAAAGAGGCCTCGGCTGCGGCCGAGGCAGGAGCCTGCTCGGTTTCAAAAACATCCCCGGCCGCGACAGGAGCCGCAACAGGCGCCCAGCTCTCATCGTCATCCGGTGCTTCCTCGGGTGCAGTCGCTACCGGCGCGAAGACGTCCTCGGTCACATCCGCAGGCTCAGGCGGCTCCGCAGCAGCAGGCTCAGCGATCTCTTCCTGAACCGGCATTGACGCGGCCGGTGCCGGCTCAACGAACGGCCCAGGTGCTGCGACCACCGTCTCGGCCGGAACTTCCGGTTCAGCTTCAGTTTCAGCAGACGGTTGAGCCGGGTCGGCGACTTCAATCGTCTCAGGGGCAACAATTTCGCACACCAGCCCAACCCCGGCCAGAACTTTTTCATATTTTTCGGCAGTCGCCTGATCCAGGCCGCCCTTGAGAACCACCCCTTTGCCGGTAAAAAGCTTGGCCAGCGCGGCTTCGCTGTATTTGAAACGGGATACCAGGTTGGCCTCGGCCTCAGCCCGGGAAACCCCCTCGACAAGTTCTCCGCGAAACACGATGCGGTACGAATCTTCTGCCATGAAACCCTCCCCTTGCATTTGAAATTATTTGCCTTTCACTTTTTACCCCGGAGATCGCGGGACTGTCAACCTCTGCGAGCAAAAAGTGCGCCGATTATTCTGCGGCCATTAGCGATGCTGCAGCCCCCGTCAATTTTCATACTGGCGTTTCCCCCTGCGGCCGGGTATGCTGAGCGCCATTGAAGCGAAAGGATCACCACTTATGGCTTTGCCGGCAACCATCTACCGGGTCGGCGTCCAACTCTCGGATGTCGACCGCAACCAGTACCAGAAACTGCAGACCACCGTTGCCCGCCATCCCTCGGAAACCGCCGAGCGGCTGGTCGCCCGGGTTTTGGCCTATGCCTGTCAATACGACCCGGACCTGGCCTTTACCAAGGGAATCTGCGCCGGCGACGAACCGGACCTGTGGATCAAGGGACCGGACGGCCGGGTTACCACCTGGATCGAGGTCGGCCAGCCCGATCCCGAGCGGCTGCTCAAAGCAAGCCGCCATGCCGCCAAGGTCATTCTGTTTGCCTACGGCCCAGCCCGTTACCGTTGGGAGAACCAGCATCTCCCCCGGCTATTAGCCATACCGAACCTGACGATTATCGGCATCGATTACGACTTTCTCCAGCAGATCGTCGCCCGCCTGCAGCGCGCCATCAACTGGGACCTGACCATCACCGAAGGGAACCTGTACCTGAGCATTGGCGAAGAAACCCTCGAAAGTTCGCTGACCCTCCTCGCCGGAACCATCGATCAGGAATGATTGCGCAGCCGTAGTTCGAGAGGATGGGGATTGAGATAGACCTGCTGCTGAAGGTAGGGCTCCCCGTATTTGCGGACAAAGTGGTTGATCAGGGTCAGCGGGACCACCAGGGGGACCAGCCCATGGTGGTAATGGCCGATCACCTCCAGCGCCTCCTGCTTTTCATCGGCACTTAACTGCCGCTTGAAATAGCCGAGCATATGCTGCAGCACATTG
This sequence comes from Trichloromonas sp., assembly GCF_041583255.1. Taxonomy (NCBI): domain Bacteria; kingdom Pseudomonadati; phylum Thermodesulfobacteriota; class Desulfuromonadia; order Desulfuromonadales; family Trichloromonadaceae; genus Trichloromonas; species Trichloromonas sp. The sequence continues at coordinate 6,295 of NZ_JBFHGD010000088.1, forward strand.
ACGTTCTTCTTGACCGTGGCGTTGAGATGCAGGGCTTTCATCAGCAGCTTGAGGTATCCCTCGTAGAGAACCGATGTCGGCACCGTCCCCCCTTGCGCCACCAGCCTCCCCATTTCGCGGTACAACTCGGTGCTGTGGGCGAGAATCAGCAGCTTGTGCCGGGTGTGAAAATCGACCAGGGCGCTGGGGGTGCCGCGGCGTCCCGCTGTCTCCCGCCAGCGTTTGAGGGTGAAAATGCTCTCGATAAAGGTCTCCCGCAGCCCGGGATCATGCAGCCGCCCATCTTCTTCGACCGGCAACAGGGGAAAATGCTCCATGAAAATCCGGGCGAACAGGCCGACACCCTCTTTTTTCGGCACCCCGTTACGATCGTAAAGCTTGACCCGCTCCATGCCGCTGCTGGGGGAACGCGATTTAAAGATGAACCCGCAGAGATTCTCCGATTCGAGTTCGCCGACCCTGCGCCGAGCCCAGGCAGTCATCCGCCCGGTGATGTCTTCGCCGCTGCGGGAAAAGACCAGCCGCGGTTTCTCGGGATCGCCGACCAGCCGTAGCGCCTCTCGGGGCGTCGACAGGCCCATTTCAACCTCGGGGCAGACCGGAACGTATTCGACGTAGCGGCCGAGGGTTTCGACCAGGAACGGGTCGCGCTTGTGGCCGCCATCGAAGCGGACCTTCTCGCCGAGCAGGCATGAACTGATACCGAGCCGTAGTTTCCCTTCCACACTGCACCTCCGCAGAAAAATCACCTGACCTGCTCAAGTCTAGCACCAATCCGGTTTCGGAAAAGTTTACCCGAAAAATCATCCGCCAGGCCGCATGAGATTGTAATCGCCTGAGAGTCTGGAATAATTGGCAGGAAAGGAGTACCCATGGCTGACGACAAGCAGATTCCCGTTTTGGTCGCCGGCGCCACCGGCTATATCGGCGCCCGCCTGATCCCCCGCCTGCTGCAGGCCGGCTACAAGGTCCGCGCGCTGGCCCGCACGCCGGCCAAGCTGCGCGACCGGCCCTGGGCAGCGGATCCAAATATCGAAATTGTCCGGGGCGATCTGCTCGACCGGGATTCCATGCTCAGCGCCTGTCGGGGCTGCCAGGCCGCCTTCTACCTGGTCCACTCGATGAACCCGACCAGCAGCGATTTTGCCCGCACCGACCGGGTGGCCGCCGGCAACATGGCGGCCGCCGCCGAAGCGGCCGGCCTGGCCCGGATAATCTACCTAAGCGGCCTCGGCGAAGAGGACGGAACCCTCAGTGAACACCTGCGTTCGCGGGCCGAAGTGGCGCGCCTGCTGCGCGCGGGCAAGGTACCGGTGACGGTGCTGCGGGCGGCCATGATCATCGGCTCGGGGAGCGCCTCCTTCGAGATCCTGCGCTACCTGGTGGAGCGGCTGCCGGTGATGATCACGCCGCGCTGGGTCGGCACCCCCTGTCAGCCGATCGCTATCGAGAATGTGCTCTACTACCTGGTCGGCTGCCTTGCCTGTGATGAGACGGCCGGCCGGGTGCTCGACATCGGCCAGCCTGAAGTGGTCAGCTACCGCCAACTGATGCGGACCTTTGCCGAAGAGGCCGGGCTGGCCAAACGGCTGATCATCCCGGTGCCGGTGTTGACGCCGCGCCTGAGTTCCTACTGGATCCACCTGGTGACCCCGGTCCCGGCCGTTTTGGCCCGCCCCCTGGCAGAAGGGCTGCGCAATTCCGTGGTCTGCCAAGATCACAGCATCCGCGAGCTGATTCCCCAGCAACTGCTCGACTGCCGCCAGGCGATCCGCCGCGCCCTTGAGGAAACCCGCAGCCATCAGATCGAGAGCAGCTGGCGAGATGCCGGGGCTATCTCGCCCGCCGCCTGGAGCAATCCGGGCGACCCGGCCTGGGCCGGCGGCACCCACTTCGATGACAGTCGCCGGCTGCGCCTGGATGCGCCCGTGGAAGAAGCCTGGAAGGCGGTGGTGCGCATCGGCGGCAAGACCGGCTGGTATCACGCCGATTGGCTCTGGTGGATCCGCGGCCTGCTCGACCAGCTGGTAGGCGGCATCGGCCTGCGCCGGGGACGGCGCTGCCCGGTTGACCTCTCCCCGGGCGATGCGGTCGATTTCTGGCGAGTCGCCGAAGTCGAGAAGCCGCGGCGACTGCTGCTGGTGGCCGAAATGAAAGTGCCGGGCGAAGCGCTGCTCGAATTCCGCATCGACGGTGACGACGGCGGCGCCCTCATCACCCAGAGCGCCCGCTTCCGCCCCCGCGGCCTGCTCGGCATCCTCTACTGGTACGCCATCGCCCCGGCCCACAACTATGTCTTCAACGGCATGCTCCGCGGCATCGCCCGCAGCGCCGGCGGCCGCGTCACTCAGGGGCCGGAGCGGATCTCCTCCACGGATGGATGACTGTTCATTTTTGCTAAGGCGATATCGTGCTTTCTCTTATTTGACCGCTGGTTCTGGTCCTTACTGACAGCAACACCGTCGGGACTCGCCCCGACAGGCGACCTACTTTTTGATAAACGTCAAAACGTAGGCAAAAAACGTTTTCCACTGGCGTGGGGCATCGCTGTTGCCAATGGCAGAGGTACAAACACCGTCAGAAATGATGAGTCCGTCACTGCTTCGTGGCACCTCCCCGTGCGCGAGCGCGTGTCGAGGCGTCATCGACAGTGCTTATACAAGCGTTACTGCAATTGCCAGTTGTTGGTAAAACCTTAAAATCTGTGCTCTCCATGATTTTGACTTCCCTGCAGCCCGGTGTTTGCTCAGCCCGGAATACTGCTGAAGCCACCACCACTGGTGGCAGGTGCGCGACGAAGCACCAAAGTTGTCCCCAACACAACAGAGATTACGTTTGCAGCCAGCCGAGCTAGTGCTCCTCATGCCCCCGGCAGGGAGCCGTTTTTTGCTTCCTTTTTGTCGGCTCTCACAAAAAGCAAGGCGTCTGGCGGGACGCGACCCGTCGGTTTTGCTTTTGTTCCCGTTGGCAAGATTCGACTGTTTAACGGTCTTCGATGGAAAAAGGCCCCGGCGCGTCTATCCCCGGGGCCTTCTCCTTGTTCAATCCCTTGAGCACGAAAATTCAGGCCGCGAAAGCAACCCCGACCCGGTTTTCCCGCCGCCAGACCACCCGGATCTTGTGCCGGCCAAGCTGCCCGTATTCGAGCATCCCCTCGGTGCCCGGCTCGAGCGGCTGCGGCACGGACAGCATCACCCCCCCGCCGTCACTGTGGTTGGACACCTGGCAGGCCAGCTCGACGTTCCCCTCGAGAGTCAGGGTCGCCGGAGTTTCTCCGAAATCCCGGCGCACCCCCTTGCGCTCGCAGAACACCGCCAGCGGCAATTCGTCGATACGGATGGATTGACGCGGCCCTTCATTGCTGATGAGGGTGGCGGGATCCTTGACCTCGCCGAGGATATTTTCGGGGCGATAATTGAGGTGGGGGGTGAGCAGGCGCCTGAGGACGCTCTCGTGAACCATTTCCCCCATCGCCATGTTCTGGCCGATCGACCGGATGCAGGGGGGAACCCGCAGGGCCTGCAGCATCCTGTAACCCAGCGAGAAGGAGTCTTCAAGCTGGCCGGTGACCTGGGGAGCGACCTTGCTGCGGTCGGCCAGGTAACGGGAATCAAAGACCAGACCATGCTCCATGGCCCGGTTGATCATCCACAAAAAGGCCACATCCGACAGACCGCTGTCCGGATAGCCGCCGCCGATGTTGCTGTGCACCCCGGCAAACCAGACCTGCTGCAGGTTTTTCTGCCCGGTTCGCTTGTCCCAGATGGCCGGGACAAACGGTCCGCGGCGCTCGTCGACGGCCAGCGCCTGGTAGGCGTTTTCGATCAGACCGGACAGGGCAGCGTTATGAAAGCCGACCCAGAATTTTTTTGAAATCTTGCCGAGCAGCGGCGTCGGTGCGCCGAGGGCGCCGACCGTGTCCCAGACCCCCATGAATTTTATCTTCGGCCGAGTTCGCGGCAGGTCGCGCAGACGCAGGTTGTATTTTGAGGCCTCCCGCTGCTCCGGCGGGGTGCGGTAATAGCCATAGGCATCGGGCAGGCGGTCCATATCGCTCTTGTCGAGCAGGCCGGCCGCATCGAGCATGCCGCTTAAGCAACGGGCCGTGTACGCCCCGCGACTGAAGCCAAAGCAGAAAATTTCGTCGTTTTCGGCGTAGTTGTTGGCGAGAAACCGGTAGGCGTCCTGGATGTTCCGGGAAATCCCCAGGCCGGTGCCGCCACCGGCGTATTTGTCGACAAAACCGATGGTACCGGCCCCCACCCCGCGACCGTAATAGACCACCTGGTCGATCCCGCTTTCGCTGTCCCGCGGTTCGATGGCGCGCACCAGCTTGAGCACGTTGGTCGGCACCTGCCGCCCCTCTTTCTTGCCTTCCGGCTCGTTCCAGGTTCCGTCGCAGCAGATGATGATTCTCTTGCCCATTTTGTCCTCCCGCTTTTTGCGCTAGAAAGATCCTTCACCCTAGACCGGATACTTGCATCGGGTTGACTCAAGACTAATGCAAATGAGGCGGAAAGCAACCGGGTGGGTCCATTCGGCAATTTGTCTTGACAACTTTACACATATCCCCTTAGGATATGCCATTGCAAAACATCAACAGGACCCTCACTATGCTCAACCCCCAGGCCCCCACCCCGCTCTACTATCAGCTTGCCGAGAAACTGGCGGCCGGCATCCGCGCGGGCACCTACGCCCCGGGCAGCCGCATCCCCTCGGAACACCAGCTGGCCGCCAGCTACGGCATCGGCCGGCCGACGGTGCGCCAGGCGATCGATTCACTGGTGCGCAAGGGGCTGCTCAGCCGCCGCCGCGGCTCGGGGACCTTTGTGTGCGAACCGCCCCAGGAAATCGACCTCTTTTCCCTCGACGGCACCAGCGCCTCCTTTCGCAAAAAGGGGCTGGCCATGGACAGCCGTCTGCTCGGCAACGCCGCGCTGCAGACGGTCGCTGGCGATACGCGCAATCCCTTTGCCGGGCGCCAGGCCTACCAGCTGTCGCGCCTGACCCGCGGCGAAAAGATGCCGGTGCTGCTCGAAGAGCTGTTCCTCGACGCCGAGCTCTTCGCCGGCCTCGACCGGCTCGACCTGACCGGCCAATCCTTGTCGACTGTGGCGGCGGAGCACTTTTATCTGCGCCCGTCCGGCGGCCGGCAGAACTTCCGCATCAGCTATCTCGATGACAAGCGGGCCCGCCTGCTCGAAGTCGCCACCGACACCCCCCTGCTGCTGGTTGAGCGGCTACTGCACTTTCCGCAGAAAGAGGGCGGCTTCTTCTCGCGCCTCTACTGCCGGACCGATCAGTTCGTCTTTTCCCAAACCCTCGGAGGATTTAATCATGAATAACCGTGGCTACTTTTCGGACTTCGGCGGCGCCTTCGTCCCCGAAATTCTCAGCGCCACCTTCGACGAGCTCGAGGCCGCCTTCGACGCGGCCAAGGCCGACCCGAGTTTCTGGCAGGAGTACGAGGAGATCATGTCGACCTACTCCTGCCGCGCCACCCCGCTGACTTTCGCCGAAAACCTGACCCGCCATTTCGGCGGTGCGAGGATCTACATCAAGCGCGAAGACCTCAACCACACCGGTGCCCACAAGGCCAACAACGTCATGGGACAGGGGCTTTTAGTCAAGCGGATGGGGAAAAAGCGGGTGATCGCCGAAACCGGCGCCGGCCAGCACGGCGTCGCCACCGCCACCATGGCGGCCCGCTACGGCCTGGAATGCACCATCTACATGGGCGAGGTTGATGTCGAGCGGCAGCGCCCCAACGTCTTCTGGATGGAACGCCTGGGCGCCACGGTAATCCCGGTGAAAGACGGCTCGCGCACCCTCAAGGACGCCATCAATGAAGCGTTCCGCGACTGGGTCTCGAACATGGATACCACCCACTACGTGCTCGGCACCGCCTGCGGCCCCCACCCCTTCCCCGAGATGGTGACCTGGTTTCAGTCAATCATCGGCAAGGAAGCGCGCCAGCAGATCCTGGCGCGCGAAGTGCGTCTGCCCAAACGGGTCTACGCCTGCGTCGGCGGCGGTTCCAACGCCATGGGAATTTTTTCGGGGTTCATGGACGACCCGGTGGAACTGGTCGGGGTGGAAGCCGGCGGCAAGGGGATCGACACCGGACTGCATGCCGCCCGACTGGCTTCGAAGGACGCCAGCATCGGCGTGGCCCAGGGCTATAAGACCTATTTCCTGCAAAACGGCGACGGCCAGATGCAGGAGACCCACAGCATCGCCGCCGGCCTCGACTACGTCGGCGTCTCGCCGATCCTCTCCCATCTGCACAGCACCGGCCGGGCCCGCTTCGAAGCGGCGACCGACCGCGAAGTGATCGATGCCCTGGCCCTGACCATGCGCAAAGAAGGGCTGATTCCGGCCCTCGAGTCGTCCCACGCTTTCGCCCAGGCCTTCAAAGAGGCGCCGCAAATGGACAAAGACGACATCATCATCATCAACCAGTCCGGGCGCGGCGATAAGGACATCTTCACCGTGGCCGACGC
>NZ_JBFHGD010000089.1:0-12741 GCF_041583255.1 Trichloromonas sp.
GCGCGATCAGGGTAGCGATGCACCACCGCGGGGACAGGCGACAGGCTCTCCTCGGCCAGGGGATCTTCGGGCTGCTCCAAATCGGCCAGCTCCAGAACATCGGGCACGCACTGGCGCCAGATCGGGTCGCCCGGCTCACGGATAAGGCCGAAATAATGGGGCGTGATCCGCATCGGGTAGCGATCGCAGACAACGGACAGGGCCGCAACGTCGACGGGGAAATGTTCGGCCAGTTGTTCCGGCGTGGTGATGCTCGCCTGCAGGCTTTTCTGCCAGTCTTCCATGTAGCAACCTTATATACAGTGGTTATCGCCACAGAGACACGGAAACACAGAGAAGTTCATTGAGTTTTGATTGGGAGGAGACAGGATTCACCAGCAGATGAAACAGATAGAATTATTTCCTGAACAGCCATTCTTATAAAAACTCTGAGTCTCTGTGCCTCTGTGGCCAAGGTCTTTTTTTCTACGGTGCTGAATTCTGCCGAACCATACCACAAACGCCGTCAACGGGAAAAGAGAAAGGCATGGTTCGAAGTGAAGTACGGCGGGGTGCGGTTGACGATCGCGCGGATTACCGGCGAGCCGAGCAGGCGCTGCTGCAGAAACTGGCGGGCCTCGCCGCGCCCCCAGCCGGAGGTCGGCATGAAGGAGCGGTACAGCCCCAGCGGGGCGTCGTCGTTAAGCAGCGCCGAGGCGTCGATGCCGGTTGCCGACGGATCGGCGAGCAGTTCCGACTCGCGCGGCAGGTTCATGATCGCCATGTTAAGAAAATCAATCGCCTCGGCATGCTGTTCGAGAAACTGCAGGGTCAACTCCGCATCATCCAAGGTCTCGCCCGGGGTGCCGAGCATGATGTAGACGTAGGTCGCAATGCCGGCCTGGCGCAGGTTGTCCAGCATCCGCGCCACCTCGTCCAGACAGGTTCCTTTCTGCAGGCGGTCGAGGACCCGCTGCGAGCCGCTTTCCAGCCCCAACTGAAGCATCCGGCAGCCGCCGGCGGCCAGGCCGGAAACAAAGTCGGGATCGAGCAGGTCCCGCTCGAAGCGGACAAATCCGTGCCAGCTGATCGGCGAAAGACCCTCCTGCCGCGCCGCCAGCTCCCGCAGCGCATGGATCGGCACCGCATTGTCGGTCAGGTGAAAATGGCGCACGCCATAACGCTCGGACAGGGCCGTCAGCATGTTGGTAAAAGTGCCCGGCGCACTGCCGGCATAGGGGTGGGTCGGCGAGGCCGCTTCGGGACAGAAGAGGCACCGGCGCCAGTAGCATCCGCGCGAGGCGCTCACCGGCAGGATCGGCCGCGGCGACAGGTAATCGCCCGGGGCGGCAAAGCTGAAATCGGGTTCGAAGCCGACCATGCTGGGGTCTTCGAGAAAATAGTCCGCGGGCTTGGTGTCTTGGGCCAGTGCTGCCAGCACGGCTTCACCGGGACCGAAAACCACATGGGAAAATGCCGAAAAACGCAGATCCTGGGCCTTGAGCGTCGACCGCCAGGAACTCAGCATCCCTCCCCCGGCGACCAGGGTCAGTTCCGGACATTGACGGCGCAGCAGGCCGGCCAGGGCGAAGGCCGGCAGGACCTGGTGCCGGAAGTTGATCGAAATCGACACCAGCTTCGGTGATTTCTCGCGTATCTGCGGCAGCAACCGCTCGTGAAAATAACTGTCGAACAGGGTTCCGGCCTCCCCCCGCGTCACCCGTTCGAGGTCGGCCGGCACAAACTCGGAAAGACCGTTGTGGGTATAGTCGCCAAGGGTCAGGCGTTCGTCTGCAGCAACGCCGCTATAGACCTCGAGCGCCCGGTTAAGATGGTGAACGGCGGTCTGGTAACGAGGGAAGCTTTGGGCGGCGGGCGGCGAACGGAGAAAATGCAGCGAGCGGGCGGCATGGCTGAGCGCCCGGCGCAGCGCCGTCGACGGGGCCGGCCCGGCGGCCTGGCGCAGGCGCTCTTCATCGAGCAGGTACAGACAGGCGGCGAGGTTGGCGTCGATGGCGTCGGCCCGCAGGCCGCGAGCGCGCAGGTAGCCGAGCAGCACAGCCAGCCCCAGCGGCGGCTCGCCGGGTTTGGCCGCGGGCGGATTCAGCAGCAGAAGATCCATCGATCAGGAAAGCATGCGGCTGCGCAGCCGCAGGGTCAGCAGGGCCAGCAGCAGGATCCCCACGTCGCGCAGCAGGGCCATGGAGGCCGAGGTATGCCCCTGCCCGGGATTGAAACAGCCGCAGTCGATATCCATGCCGCGCGCCACCACCGTCGTCAGCGCCACCATGAATGCGAAGGTCAACAGGGCCAGCAGCAGGGCCGACGGCCGCACCTTGCGGTTGAAGATCAGCAGCAGGGCGGCCACCGCCTCCACGTACGGGAGCGTGGCGGCCACCAGGTAGTTCCAGGCGTAGGGGAGCAGCTGGTAATTGGCCACATCGCGGGCAAAGACGACCACGTTGTTGGCCTTGACGGCGCCGGCATAGAGGAACAGGCCGCCGAGCACCAGCCGGCAGATGTGGTAGAGATAATATCCGGCGCGGCTCACGGGGCCCCCTTTTCAATCGGCAGCCCGGCGTCCCGCCACTCGGGCAGACCGCCCTCGTAGACGCGGACATCGACATAGCCTTCTTCGAGCAGACGCAGGCCGAGGTCGAAGGAATCGGGGCAGCCGAAGCCGCTGCAATAGGCAATCAGGGTGGTTTCCGGAGGCACCCCGAGCTTGAATTCCGGCAGCAGCTCTTCCACCTCGCCGAGGGGCAGTGAGACGGCGGCGGCGATGTGGCTGTCGGCGTAGAGTTCAAGTGCCCGCGCATCGACCGCAACGGCCCCGGACTGCAGCAACTCGCGCACTTCGTTAAGGATCACCGGGACGGGAAACGCCATCGGCGCCACCGGCCCGTCCGGCCTGGCGACCGGCTCGACAGAGCGCACGGCGGTGGTCACCCGGCCGGAGAAGGCATCCATCACCAGCTGGGTATTGAAGGAAAGACCCAGCACCACTCCGAGCGAGAAAATGATCCCGGCTTCAAGCCATATGCGGCGGGTTTCTGCCTTCATGGGTGCCTCATTCGTCGGGGGATTCGGGGAGGCCGGGAGCCAGCGACTGGAGCATTTCGCGGTAGCTGTTGACGTCCCTTTCCAGGCGGGCGATCCGCAGGTTACACTCGGCGACTACCCCGTTGAGCTCATCGATGACCTGCTCCTGGTGGGTATAGCGGATCTCCAGCTCATCGATACGTTGATTCAGTTCGTCCATTCTCTTCTCCTTGATAACTCGAAACATGCTAGCAGAAGAACCGGGGCTCTGCAATGCCGAGCTGCGTTGAGGAAACATCGGCTCCCATTGCATTATGTTCAATAACTGGTATCATTTCAGCTAGTTTTCTTATCCGGCGGCGCTCTGCCGTCCACTATCATCCGGAGCCTGTGATGTATTCTTACCTGCTGGCGGCACGCGCTCTCCTGCTGGCGGCGATCTGCCTGGCCGGCATGACCGTCGGCCTTTGTGCCGACGCGTTCGCTTCCGACCCGCCCGATGCCGCCCTGCACCAGCACCAACACCCCCCGGCCGGCGAAAGCGCCCCTGCCAAGGTGAGCCTCGACGAACGGCTGGGGCAGAAGATCCCCCTCGACCTTTCTTTTGTCGATGCGCAGGGAGAGCGCGTCAGCCTGCGGGAGCTGGTCACCGGCCCGACCATCATCGCCCCGGTCTACTACAAATGCCCGAACGTCTGCAATTTTCTCCAGGGGGGGCTGGCCCGGGTGCTGCCGAAACTGAAACTGAAGCCGCTGGAGCAATACCGCGTCCTCTCGATCAGCTTCGACGAGACCGAAACCCCGCAACTGGCCGAAAGCAGCAAACGCAACTACTTTGCCGCCATGGGCAGCGGCTATCCCGAGGGCGCCTGGCGCTTTCTGACCGGTGATCTGCACAACATCCTGAGTCTCACCGAGGCGGCGGGATACCACTTTCAGCGGCAGGGGCAGGATTTCATCCACCCGGTGGCCATCTTCGTGGTCTCCGGCGACGGCACCATCGTCCGCTACCTGCACGGCACCAGCTTTGTGCCGATGGACCTGAACCTCGCCCTGGTCGAGGCCTCCGAAGGGCGCATCGGCGCCACCATCCGTAAAATGGCGACCTTCTGCTTCAGCTACGACCCGCAGAAAAAAACCTACGTCTTCAACCTGCTGCGGGTCGCCGCCACGGTCACCATCATGACCGCCGCGGTCTTTCTGACCTTTCTCATCGTCACCGGCCGCAAGCGCCGCCAGGGGTAACAGCGCATGACTCAGCAAATGACAGCAACCGCCGGTTCGCGGGGATTCCTGGCCGAAGGGGGCAAATACCCCGGCCTTTTAGGCTGGATCTTCTCCACCGACCACAAGCGCATCGGCCTGCTCTACCTGTTCGCCGTGCTCAGCTTCTTCCTGGTCGGGGCGGCCCTCGGCATCATCATCCGGCTTGAACTGATCGCCCCCGGCGAAACCATCGTTTCGGCCCAGACCTACAACGCCCTGTTCACCGTGCATGGCGTGATCATGATTTTCCTCTTCATCATCCCCGGCATCCCCGCCATCTTCGGCAACATCTTCCTGCCGATCCACATCGGCGCCAACGACGTTTCCTTCCCCCGCCTCAACCTCTTTTCCTGGTGGCTCTACATGATCGCCGCGCTGATCATCCTGGCCTCCCTCTTTACCGGCGGCGGGCCGCCCGATACCGGCTGGACCTTCTACGTCCCCTTCAGCGCCGAAACCACCACCAACGTGCCGATGGCGGTCTTCGGCGTCTTCATCCTCGGCTTTTCGTCGATTTTAACCGGCATCAACTTCGTCACCACGGTGCACCGGCTGCGCGCCCCCGGGGGTCGCTGGGGACGGCTGACGCTCTTCGTCTGGTCCCTCTACGCCACCGCCTGGGTGCAGATCCTTGCCACCCCGATGCTCGCCATCACCCTGGTGCTGCTGATTCTCGAACGCCTGCTCGGCGCCGGCCTGTTCGACCCCGCCAGCGGCGGCGACCCGATCATGTTCCAGCACCTGTTCTGGATCTACTCGCACCCGGCGGTCTACATCATGATCCTGCCGGCGATGGGGATCGTCACCGAAATCATCCCGGTCTTCGCCCGCAAGCCGGTTTTCGGCTACTGGGCCATCGCCTTCTCCAGCATCGGCATCGCCGCCGCCGGCTCGCTGGTCTGGGGGCACCACATGTTCGTCAGCGGCATGAGCGACACCGCGGTGCTGATCTTTTCGCTGCTCACCTTCATCGTCGCCATCCCCTCGGCGATCAAGGTCTTCAACTGGGTGGCCACCCTTTACAAGGGCTCGATCTCCCTCGACCCGCCGATGCTGTTCGCCCTCTCCTTCATCTTTCTCTTCTGCATCGGCGGCCTGACCGGGCTGATCCTCGGCGCCGCGGCCACCGATGTGCATGTCCACGACACCGCCTTTGTGGTCGGCCACTTTCATTACGTCATGTTCGGCGGCACCGGCTTCGCCTTCTTCGGCGGACTGCACTACTGGTTCCCCAAGATCTGCGGCCGCATGTACAACAAGCGGGTCGCCACCGTCGCCTGGGGGATCATGTTCGCCGGCATCAACATCCTCTATTTTTCGATGATGATCCTCGGCCTGCGCGGGATGCCGCGCCGCTATTACGACTACCTCCCCGAGTACGCCGACCTCAACCTGATCTCCACGATCGGCTCGTGGATTCTCGCCGCCGGCCTGCTGCTGATGTTCGTCAACCTGCTGCGCGGCGCCCGCAACGGCCGGCCCGCCGGTCCGAACCCCTGGGGGGGGCTGACCCTTGAGTGGACCCTGGCCTCGCCGCCGCCGGCGGAGAATTTCGCCAGCATCCCGGTGATCGAGCACGGCCCCTACGACTACGAGCAAGGGGGAACGCCCCATGAGTGACAGCGGACACCCGGCCCCGCACAAGGACTACACCGGCGCCAAGCTCGGCATGTGGCTCTTTCTCTACACCGAGGTGCTGCTGTTCGGCGGACTGTTCGTCCTCTACGCCGTCTACCTGCACCGCTATCCGCTCGAATTCGCGGCGGCGGCCGGTCAGCTGAACTTCACCCTGGGGGCGGCCAACACGGTGATCCTGCTCACCGGCAGCCTGCTGGTCGCCCTGTCGGTGAGCGCCATCCGCCACGGCAGCACCAGGCTGGCCCAGGGCCTGCTCTGGGGGGGCGTGGCGAGCGGCATCCTGTTTCTGATCAACAAGTATCTCGAGTGGTCGACCGAGATCGGTCACGGCATCTACCCCGGCTCGCCGATTCTCGAACAGCGCGCCCAGGGGGAGATCGTCTTCTTCGGACTCTACTACATCACCCTCGGGCTGCACGGGCTGCACGTGCTGATCGGCGCCGTCATCCTGGCGGTGGTGGCGGTGATGACCGCCAAAGGGTCGATCCACCAGGACGAGTTCGTCATACTGGAGAATTCGGGCCTCTACTGGCACCTGGTCGATCTGGTCTGGATCTTCATCTTCCCCCTTTACTACCTGCTGCTTTAGGAGAGCCGATGAGCGAACACCCCCATGCCATCGTCAGCTACCGCACCTTCATCGTTGTCTGGGCCCTGCTGCTGGTGCTGACCGCCGTCACCGTGGCGGTGTCAAGGGTTCATCTCGGCGCGCTGAACATCTGGGCCGCTCTCGGCATCGCCTCGCTCAAATCGGCGCTGGTGATCTTCTTTTTCATGCACCTGAAATACGAACGTCTGCTCTTCAAGCTCTTTCTGCTGCTGGCCCTGCTGACCCTGGCCCTCTTTATCGGCATGACCTTTCTCGACGTACTGTACCGCTGAGGTGATTCGTGAACCCTGCCATGACAACCACAACCGAAGCGGTCGACCAGGTCTTCCTCTACATCTTCGGCATTTCCGTGGTGCTGCTGCTGGCCATCACCGCCACCATGGTCTGGTTCGTGGTCAGATACCACCGCACCCGCCAGCCGCAGCCGCAGGCGAGCCCCCGCTCGAACCTCTGGCTCGAAACCGCCTGGACGATCATCCCGACCCTGATCGTGCTGAGCATGTTCTGGTACGGCTGGCAGGGCTACACCACCCTGCGCAACGTTCCGGAAGGGGCCATGGACGTCAAGGTTTCCGGCCGCAAATGGTCGTGGAGCTTTACCTACCCCAACGGCCGCGTCAGCGACATCCTGGTGGTGCCGGTCGGCCGGGCGATCCGCCTCGACATCACCTCCGAAGACGTGCTGCACAACTTCTTCATCCCGGCTTTCCGCATCAAACGCGATGCCGTCCCCGGCATGCACACCTACGAATGGTTCGTGGCCACCGAGCCCGGCTCTTACGACGCCTTCTGCGCCGAATACTGCGGGGTCGCCCATGCGGCCATGATCACCACTATCGAAGCCCGGCCGGAAGCGGACTTTGACGACTGGTATCAGCGCAAATACGAGACGAAGGAAGAACAGGAAAATGGACGGCAGCAGCTGGCAACCTACGGCTGCACCGGCTGTCACAGCCTGGACGGGTCTAAAATGGTCGGGCCGACCCTGCTGGGGATTTTCGGCCGCCAGGTGAAGGTGACCCGCAATGGCCAGGAGCACAGTCTGATCATTGACAGGGAATATCTCAAGCGGGCCATCGTAGACCCGCAGGCCGAGCTGACCCAGGGCTACCCCCCGGTGATGCCGGCCTACAATTGGCTTACCGCTGAAGAACTGGAAAAGATCGTCGAATACCTGGAGGAGCTGCAATGAAATGCGCGGATCGTGATATCGGCATCCGGGCCCCCGAAGCTCGCCCCGAACCGACGATCCTCACCGCGCTGCTGCGCCTTCCCATGTCGGCCATGGTGGCGGTTTCCGCCCTGGCCGGCTACCTGGCCTTTCCAGGGCACCCGGTTTCCTTGCAGGCGGCCCTGCTGACGACCGCGATTCTCCTGCTGGCCGCCGGCTGTTCCGCCCTCAACCAGGTGCAGGAGCGCGCCGAGGACGCCCTGATGGAACGCACCCGCCGGCGGCCGCTCCCGGCCGGACGGCTTGAACCCGGCAGCGCCCTGGCCATAGCCGGGGCGCTGATCGCCGCTGCCCTGCTGCTGCTGGGCCGACTCGAACATCCAATCGCAGGCTGGGGGGTGGGCGCTCTGCTGCTGTATAATGGACTTTACACCGGCCTGAAGAAACGTACCCCCTTCGCCCTGCTTTTCGGCGCCCTCTGTGGCGCCCTGCCGCCGCTGATGGGCTGGTGCGCCGCCGGCGGCGACCCGACCGATCACCGCATCATCGGCCTGGCCGCCCTCTTTCTGCTCTGGCAGGTACCCCACACCTGGGCGCTGTCTGCCCGCCATCCAGGCGACAGCGCCGGCGGCCCTTTCGCCTCGCTGTTCAAGAGCCTCTCTGCCGCCCGCCTGAACCGGCTCAACCAGGCCTGGCTGCTGGGGCTGGCCATCGCCACTCTGCAGCTGCCGGCCTTTGGCACCCTGCGCGCGCCTGCGGCCCAAATCCTGTGTCTTGGGCTCAGCTTCGGACTTCTGTTATGCGCCGCCCGATCGACCGGTAAGCACTCAGCACAACAGCGCTCGAAAGGATTAATCCTTTACATGACCACCCTGGTCTGCCTGGTTATCTTCGACAACCTGACCGTTTAATCCTCTTTTCACGTTCCGGAGACCACGAACTCATCAAGAAAAAAACTGCGACTGAAGATATACTTGAAAGTGAACTTGGCCACCGGGACGGCTTGTCAACTCTGCCGGAATCCGACCGGCAGCACCTGGCCGAGATTGCAACCGGGTTTACGGCTTACAGGCTCGGCAATGGGTAGCCTGCATGAAGCCCCTTTCCACTATCCCTTCCTCTTTTTCCTGGCGATGCGAACCAACACGTTCGACCTGCAAGCATCTCCGGTGGTCGTCAGGAGGATTTATGATCAAAGGAATATTGCTCGATCTCAGCGGCACCCTGCACGTCGGCGACGAAGCGCTTCCCGGTGCCAAAAACGCCGTAGCCAAACTGCAGCGGCAAGGGCTTGCCCTGCGCTTCGTCACCAACACCTCGCGCAAGAGCCGCGCCATACTGCATCGACAGCTGGAGGCGATGGGCTTCACCATTCCGAAGGAGCTGCTGCTGACCGCCCCGCTGGCGGTGCGCTCTTACCTGGAAAGCCACCGGCTGCGTCCGTACCTGCTGATTCACCCCGACCTGCAGGATGACTTCGCCGACCTGCCCCGGCACGACCCGAACGCGGTGGTGGTCGGTTACGCCGAAGATGGCTTTACCTATGCCGCCATGAATGAAGCATTCCGCCTGCTGAAGGAAGGAGCGCCGCTGCTGGCGACCGGAAAAACCCGCTATTTCCAGGGGAAGGATGGATTGAAGCTGGACACCGGGCCCTTTCTCAGCGCCCTCGAATATGCCGCCGAAACCGAGGCCGTCGTGCTCGGCAAACCGTCGCCTGGATTCTTTCACGCGGCGGTCGCCACTCTCGGCTGCCGGCCGCAGCAGGTGGGCATGATCGGCGACGACGCCCGCAGCGACATCGCCGGCGCCATCGCCGCCGGGCTGCAGGGGGTTCTGGTGAAAACCGGCAAATACCGGCCGGGCGACGAGCAACTGCTGCCGCCGTCCGCCGGGCTGGCCGACGACATTGTCGATGCGCTGCGCCAAATTCTGCCGAAAGGGACATTTTAATAGTCGACCTTGCCCCGATCTTTTTTGATCGACCCCTGCCGTTTCTTGGCCTCGATCCGCCGTTCGCCAGAGGCCCGGGTGGGACGCGTAGCGACCCGCTTCTTGCGCCGCTGACGCAGGGCCAACAGCCGCTCCCTCAGCCTGGCCAGGGCGGTGCGCTTGTTGACCGACTGGGAACGGGACTCGGTCGCCGTCACGGTAATGCCGGTGGGCAGGTGCTGAAGCCGGACCGAGGATTCGGTCTTGTTCTTCTTCTGCCCGCCCGGTCCGGAGGACTTGAAAAAGGTGAAAACCAGGTCCTTCTCTTCGATAAGTGATGATTCGTCCACGACGGTTCCCTTCGCGACTGGAATTTTCCGAGCAATCATGATAGAAGAAAACAGATCGACGGGCAAGCATCCGCCCGCAACGCCTTCTCAGCTTATGGAGACGCCATGACCCATTTCGCTCTCACCATCATCGGCCGCGACCGCTCCGGTATCGTCTCGCAGGTCACCGAAATCCTGTACAAACTCGGCTGCAACATCGCCGATTCGAGCTGCTCGATCCTCGGCGGCCAGTTCGCCATGATCCTGATCATCTCCAATCCGGCCATCAAGGAGAAAAGCGATTTCGGCGAAGCCTTCGTCCCCCTCGAGGAGAGCGGGCTGTCGGTATTCGTGCGCACCCTCAAACCCGAAGGCGAAAAACGCCCGCAGTTCGAAGGGGATATCTGCCTGATCTCGGTCTATGGCGCCGACAAGCCGGGGATCGTCTACCAGGTGGCCAAGGAACTCGGCGACCGCAAGGTCAACATCACCGACCTCAACACCAAGCTGATCGGCAGCGAGACCCGCCCGGTCTACGTCATGATGCTCGAGGCGGTGCTGCCGCCGGAATTGTCCGAGGAGGAGCTGAAGGTCATCATGAACCGCCTCAAGGGGGAGATGCAGGTCGACATCTCGGTCCGCTCCATCACCCCGGTGGAGCTCTGATTCATGGCCGTCAAAGAAATCCTGCTCTACCCCGACCCGCTGCTGAAAACCGTCTGCGCACCGATCGCAACGCTCGACGCCGAGGTCGATGCCCTGCTGCAGGATCTGATCGACACCATGGTGGACTCCGGCCACTCGGTCGGCGTGGCCGCCCCGCAGATCGGCGCGCCCCGGCGGGCGGTGGTGGTCGATGTGTCCAAAAGCAAACTCGGCCGCGACAACAACCACGGCCTGCTGGTGATGGTAAACCCCGAGATTCTCGAAAAGGACGGGGAAGAAACCATGCGCGAGGGGTGCATGAGCGTCCCCGACTACACCGGCAACGTCACCCGGGCAGAGAACATTCTGGTGCAGTTTCTCGACCGCGACGGCAGCGACCGGGTCATCCGCGCCAGCGGCTTCGAGGCCGTCGCCATCCAGCACGAGCTCGACCACCTCGACGGCCAGCTCTTTCTCGACCGGGTCTCCAACCTCAAAACCGACGTGTTTCGTCGCAAAAAATAATCTAAAATACTTATACCGAAAGCTGCCATGACCGAAAAGAAACAAAAAAACAGTCCTGAAGACATGTGCAACACCATCCTCAAAACAGCCCTGCACCTCTTTACCACAAACGGCTACTTCAACACCTCGGTGCACGATATACGGCGCGCAGCTGGCATCAGTATCGGTGCCATCTACCATCATTTCGACAGCAAAGAATCGATCGCCAAGGCCATCTATAACGACCTCCTCGAGCAGGAAACCAAGGCCATTGATCAACTCACGGTTGAATGCAAAACAGCCCGCGACTGCTGCCGGGCCATCATGAGCCATCTCTTTATCATGACGGAGGAAAACCCGGAGGCCATGGAGTTCATGCTTTATTCCAAGCACCGGGAATTCATGCCGTCAGCCCTGCCCGTCTGCTCGTCCAAACCACTTTCGATGATGCGCAAAGCGGTAAAGTTCGGCATTGACAACAACGAGATACAGCCGATGGAAATCACCCTGGCGACAACCTGCCTGTTTGGCGCCATGTTCCGCATGATCCATCTGCGCTTGGACGGAATCGTTACCGAGCCATTGCCGACCATTCTGGATACCGTCTTTGATTGCGGCTGGCGCGGCATTGCCCGCTAGTCGCACCCTCAATACGCCAAACCATCTTCTACTTATCCCCGCCCAAAGCAACCTGAAAAGCCCAAAAAGCCACAGCGCCACAGAACGACCATTCGGTCTTTTCGCTGAGTCAGACCGCCAGATAACGCCCCCCCCAGAGGTCACAAGCTTAGCGTGACATCCGTCCAATAATATTTTCCAACAACTACAAACAGATAGAACGACCGTTCGGTCTCTGGCATCGACGGGCACACTCATTGCTATACGGTGACCGAACGTTCGTTTTGCCGTAAGCTTGCCGCCACTCCACAAAACAACCGCGCCATTCAAATGGGCACACTGACAATGAAGAAACTTCACCGACGTTCGACCATCCGGAATGATATCACCGAATCCCTGCTATGGGGCCTGCTGAGCCTTGTCTTTCTCTTTGTCCTGCTGGCAGCGCTGGGCTTGCTTGTGAATCTCTGCGATCCAGCAGCCCCGATCTTCAGCACCCCACATCCGGCATGGCAGACCATGCCGCCCATCGACCGCTCGACCTGAAAGGAGGAATGCATAAGCGGCAACGAAAGAAACGATTTCTCACCCCAAAGGATGACAACACAACAACCATGGAGGCTTCACATGTACAAAACATTTTTACTGGCCACAGCTACCCTGCTGTTTGTAACGCTCGCCCTGCCAGCGACGGTACTGGCCAGTGCCGCTCCCAGCGCGGCCCCCAAAAGTGTGCAACCGAAATCCTACGCCAATGCCCAAAACATCTCCCAGTGCCTGGTCTGCCACGGTCAGCTCGACTACCTGCGGTCAGTCGTTTCGGACACCAAGGATGGCTACGGCCACGACGTTTCAGCTGAAACCGTCGCCCAAGGGCTCCACGTCGGCCAGCACTTCGTCAACGACCGCATCCACGGCCGCGCCTCCTGCGAATTCTGCCACGCCGGCGATCCGAAAGCCACCGACGCGAAGAAGGCCCATGAAGGGCTGATCAAGGACCCCACCGC
>NZ_JBFHGD010000090.1:0-12708 GCF_041583255.1 Trichloromonas sp.
GGATGGGATGTCCTTTTTGGCCCCGAAAGGTCGGGATCAGGATCGCTTCGGGCGATTTCCGGTGGCAGGCGCATAAGCCGGCGACGGTCGCGACCGAAACCAGGGGATGGTCGGCCAGGGCCACCAGCACCCCGGTCGATTCGGCGCCCAGCTGCGAAAGGCCGATGCGCAGCGAGCCGGCCATGTCGCTGTCGGCCGCACGGTTCCAGGCCAGGGTGACCGGTGCCCCGGCCAGAACCTCGGCGACGGCCTCCCCGCCCGGCCCGAGCACGATGACGATCTCCTCGATGCCCGACGCCAGCACGGAGGCGACCAGCAGTTCGATGGCGGTCCGTTCAGCGAAGGGGAGCAGCGGCTTGGGGCGTCCCATCCGGCTGGACAAGCCCGCCGCCGGGATCAGTGCCGAAATGCCGAAGGTCATGATGTCTCCGCAAGGCGATGAGTTGGGCCAGAATGCTGACGGCGATCTCTTCCGGGGTTTGGGCGCCGATGGCGAGCCCGGCCGGGGTGGTCACGCGGGAGATCTCCGCCTCCGGGCAGCCGCTGTCCCGCAGATAGGAGAACAGCGCCTCGCGCTTGCGCCGGCTGCCGAGCATGCCGATGTAGGCCGCCGGGGTTTTCAGCGCGGCCTGCACCGCCTGGAAGTCGAGCTGGTGACTGGGGCTGGCAATGACCACGAAGGTGCGGCCGTCGAGCGCCGAGCGGGAAAAAGCCTCTTCCGGCGAACAGCTCAGGTCGGCCGGCGCGAAGCCGGCGACCCGTGCGCTGCCGCTGCCGCCGGTCGGATCGACCAGGGTCGCGGCAAACCCGGCCGGCCGGGCGAACCGGGCCAGGGCCTGGCCGACGTGTCCGGAGCCGAGGATCAACAGCCGCGCGGCTACGGTCAGCGGTTCGAGATAGACCAGCACATGGCCGCCGCAGACCATGCCGTTGTCCTGGTCAAGGCTGAAGGGGAGAGTGCGCGGTGTCCCCTCGGCCAGCACCTGCCGGGCGGCCCGCAGGGTTTCCTCCTCAAGCCGCCCGCCGCCGACGCTGCCGAGCAGGCTGCCGTCGTCGCGCAAAAGCAGCTTGGCGCCCGCCTTGCGCGGCGAGGAACCGCGGCTCTCCACCACCGTCGCCAGCACGCCCGACCTGCCGGCCCGCATCAGCCGCACCAGCTCCTCGAAAAGTTCCAGTTCGTCCAAACCTTCTGCCTCAACCTTTCTGCAGCGCCGCCAACACCCGCTCGGACGTCATCGGCAACTGCCGCAGCCTCGCTCCGGTGGCGGCGAAGACGGCATTGCCCACTGCCGCGGCGACCGGCGGCACCCCCGGCTCACCGACCCCGCTCGGCTTTTCGCTGCTTTCGATGATCTGCACCTCGATCGGCGGCGAATCGTCGATCCGCACCACCGGGTAGCCATCGAAGTTGTCCTGCTGCACCCGGCCGTCCTTCAGGGTGATGGCGCCGAACAGGGCTGCCGAGAGACCGAAAATGATGCCGCTTTCCATCTGGGCCGCAATCGTGTCGGGATTGACGACCCGGCCGCAATCGACGGCGCAGAAGACCCGGTGCACGGTGATGCGCCCCTTGTCATCGACGGATACTTCGGCCGCCTGGGCGACATAGCTGCCGAAGGACTTGTGCACCGCGAGGCCGCGGCCGCGCCCCTTGGCGGGCGGCTGCTGCCAGCCGGCCATGGCCGCCACCCGCTCGAGCACGCCGAGGTGGCGGGGGTGCTTGGTCAGCAACCCCTGGCGGTAGAGGTAGGGATCCTGGCCGGCGGCGTGGGCCAGTTCGTCGATAAAGCTTTCGACCACGAAACCGGTGTGAGAATGGCCGACCGAGCGCCACCACTGGACCGGCACCGTATGAACCGGGCTGTGCAGGTCGACGACCAGGTTGGGAATGGTGTAGGGGAGGTCCATCGCCCCCTCCACCGAGGTGCCGTCGAAGCCGGTTGCCGCAATCGACGCCTCGAAGGGGGTGCCGCGCATGATCGACTGGCCGACGATGCGATGGCGCCAGGCGACCGGTCTGCCGGCGGCGTCGAGCCCCCCATCGAGGCGGCTGTACCAGAGGGGCCGGTACCAGCCCCCCCGGATGTCGTCCTCGCGGGTCCAGATTGTCTTGACCGGCGCCTTGGCCGCCTTGGCCACATGCACCGCCTCAACGACGAAATCGGAGGCCGGGTTGGCCCGCCGGCCGAAACCGCCGCCGAGAAAGGTGGTGTTGAAGGTCACCCGTTCCGGCTTGAGACCGGCCGCCCTGGCCGCCGCGTCGCGGTCGACGGTCTGGAACTGGGAACCGGTCCAGATCTCGCAGGCGTTCGTCCCCAGCTCGACGGTGCAGTTGAGCGGTTCCATGGGCGCATGGGCCAGGTACGGGACCTCGTACTCGGCGGCCAGGGTTTGGGCCGCCTGCTTGAGCGCCGACTCCAGGTCGCCGTCCTGGCGAACCACCGTCCCGGCCTGCCTGCCGAGCTCCCGGTACTCCTGCTGCAGCCCCGCGCTCGACAGCTGCGGCTCGGGGCCGAGATCCCACTCGATCGAAAGGGCCTCACGCCCCAGCTGGGCCGAGTAGAAATCCGCGGCAATGACCGCCACCCCCGAAGGGATTTCGGCGACCGTTTTGACCCCGGAAATTTTCTTCGCCTGGTCGGCCTTGAAGCTTTTGACCTTGCCGCCGAAGACCGGCGGCCGGGCGACCACCGCCACCAGCAGCCCGGGGCGCTGCACATCGATGCCGAAAATGGCCGTGCCGCGGATCTTGGCCGGCGAGTCGAAGCGGGCCAGCGACTGGCCAATGAGGCGGAAATCCTTGGGATCCTTCAGGGTGACGGCGGCAGGAACCGGTTCCCTGGCGGCCGCCGTCGACAGCTTGCCGTAGCCGAGCTTGCGGCCGCTGGCCTGATGGACGACCACGCCCGGTTCGGTGCGGCACTCGCTCACCGGCACTTCCCAGGCCCTGGCGGCAGCGGCAATCAGCATCTGTCGCGCCGCCGCACCGACGGTGCGCAGCTGCTCCCACGACGAGGAGACGCTGGTGCTGCCTCCGGTCACCATCGTCCCGTAAACGGTGTGATTGTAGACCGGCGCCACCGCCGACTGCTGCGGCCGCACCAGCGACCAGTCGGCGTCCAGATCTTCCGCGATCAGCATCGGCATCGACGTCCAGACCCCCTGGCCCATTTCCGACTTGGCGACGGTAATTGTCACCCGGCCGTCCTCATCAATCTTAAGCCAGGCGTTGGGCTGAAGTTCCGGCGGTTCGACGGCGGCGGCGATCGGCGCCCCCGTGAAGGGGATGTAAAAACCGAGCACCAGCCCGCCGCCAACAGCGGCGCTGGCGAGCAGAAATTCCCGGCGGCGCAGTTCGATATCCCTCATGATGACCTCCCCCTGTTCCGTTCGCGGGCAGCGCGGTGGATCGCCCTGCGGATGCGAGGATAGGTGCCGCAGCGGCAGATGTTGCCGGACATCCCGTTGTCGATTTCGGCATCTGTCGGCTTCGGAGTCTGCACCAGCAGAGCCGCCGCGGCCATGACCTGGCCGGGCTGGCAGTACCCGCACTGGGGAACTTCTTCGGCGACCCAGGCGGCCTCCAGCGAGCCCATAAGTTCGCCCGACAGGCCTTCGATGGTCACCACCTTCTTGCCCACCACACTCTTGACCGGGGTGACGCAAGAACGGGTCGCCTCGCCATCGACGTGGACCGTGCAGGCGCCGCACAAAGCCTGTCCGCAGCCGAACTTGGTGCCGACAAGCTGAAGGTGCTCGCGCAGAACCCAGAGCAGGGGGGTATCGGGGGCGACGTCGAGCTGATGGGACTGGCCATTGACATGGATCGTAAGCATTGGACCTCCTGCCTTAGAAGGTTTCGGAAACGTCTGATCGGGTAGCAAGACAAGGTCAAGTCTAGCGACAATTCGGTCGCTTTCAAGGCATCATCAAACACGTGAGGGGACGGCCGTCGGCTGAATCCGATGACCGTCCCCTCGTTGATCGTTCGCGGGCCCCTGCTGTTTTTGTGATGGGCAGCCCCTCGGGCTGCCCATGAAAGCCTACGCCTCTTCTGAGTCCTCATCCACTGGGCTGCTGCCGCGATATTTGAACTGCAGGCCATTCAGAAAATAACGCAAGATCTGATCCTGGCATTCACGGTAGTGCTTATGGTCTGGCTTGCGAAAAAAAGCACTCAGTTCGGGCTTGCTCATGCGCCAATGAACCCGCTCCATAATCGCCAGGATATCCTCGTCTTTCAGGTTCAAGGCGATCTTCAGTTTTCTTAAGATGATGTTGTTGTTCAAGCGCCTCTCGGGTTTTGGTTGTTCCCCTTCTTTTTTGCCCCGCATGTCGTTGATCAGGCCGTTCAGGAAAATCGCGAACTGGGTGTCGCTGCAGCGCTGATAGGCAGGATCCTCCTCTTTTTTCAGCCAATCGCTGACCTGCTCCCGCGTCACCTCGCAATCGGCCTGGCCGAACAGGTTGATCATTTTCGAATCGCTGAAATCGAAGGTATAGCGAAGCCGGCGCAAAATATCGTTATTGTTCACAAGCGTACTCCAATCTAATCGGCAATGGCGTTAGCCCCTTGGCGCGGTCTGGTCGCGCAGCAAGATTAATTTCAGGTATCGGCCCCTTCGGCTGAAACTTTGACCCTTACCCTGTTGTTGGCATCTCGGCTTTGACGAATCAATTCGTCACCGGCAATGGACATCCCTGATTTAGCCATCCTGTCGTAAAGAACGACATTGACCGTTGCCGCCAGGTTCAGACACCCCACGGTTGGCACATAGACGACGGCGTCCGCCCGGTCGATAACCTCCTGGCTGAGGGTGCCGTCTTCGGGGCCGAAGACATACAAAGCCCGATCCGGATGCAAGAACTCGGGCAAAGGGATGGCCCCCTCAACGAGTTCGACACAAACGATCTTCGTCTCTTCGGGAACACTCTCAAGAAGGCAGCTAACCCCGGTTAAAGGGATAGCCTGGCTGGCCCCCCTGGTGTCGGTATTAAACCGCGCGGACAGGGCATAACGTTTGCCCGTATAAAAAACGGAATCGACCCGAAAACAGCCGGCAGCGCGCATCACTGCGCCGACATTTACCGGACTTTGGGGATTAGTTAAGCCGATGCTTACGCTTGCTGGTTTCATCTGACAGTTTACTTTGGTTCGGGTGGAAAGCCCGGGAACACCCGGCCTCATCCAACATGCTGATTTAACGACGGCAAACAGCATAGCACCGATACCTCGGAAGCCAAAAACAAAAACCGCGCCCGCCATTGCATGATTCAATAGCGGGCGCAGCCAACAAGGCAATTCAAACGATGATTCACTGGCAAAAACTCCCGAGATGGCTAAGCAAAAATTCGCCCTACAAGGCCTGGTAGCTTTTCCGGGGGCGAAGGCCTACATCAGGCAGGTCGAGATCCTGAAAAACCACCGTAACGCAGTAGGACGGATTTTTGCGACGCCATCAAACGATAGGGTGCCAAGAGACCATCACGTCTTCAAGGGGAACCGTGGGAGGATTCCCAACCATCTAAAAATAAGGACAAATACACTTATCGTCCAGCCGCTTACCGTTAGATGCCAGCAAATTCATGAGGAAATACTTGTCGATTATTTTTACATTCAACCAGAATGAAATTACGCCCGCCCCTTAAGCTGTTGCAATATTAAGACTTTTTAAAGATGGCCCGATAAGTGCATCATATCGGGAAACAGTAAAAACAGGGTCAACACGCGCTCATTCACAGGGGAGGGAAAAATGAAATACCCATCATTACTGCTTGTCGCTCTGGTCAGCCTGCTTTTGAGTATTCCCTCCGGGGCGAGTGCCACTCGCTACACCATGACTTTTGGTATTAATGCAGAGGTTAAAACAACGCCTTCGGTGTATGTCGAAGGCGGTTATAGAGCGAGAGCGGTAAATTCTGGTGATGGATATAATCATTTCGACTTTCTCGCGAACGCAGATGTAAACCTCGGCATTCACACAACATATAATGCCGAAGAAGTCATCTTTGACCATTTCGGCGTTGGTTTTGATTTGGTGAGTCTGGATATCGAATCATTTTGGGGTGCGGCAGCCATTACCTCATCCACTGGTATCATGCGTACGTTGAGCCGCGTGGAAACCATACTATTTGACAGTGCATGGCAGAACATTACATCCTTTACTATCAAGACGACGAGTCCTCACAGTGGTTTGTCGATAGACAACATAGTTTTTGAAAACCCACCGACCATCCCTACGCCTGAGCCGAGCACACTGCTCCTTCTTGGCGCTGGCCTGATTGGCCTCGCAGGTTACGGTAGACGCCGGATGAGCAAGCAAGTATAAATCATTTCGACATAAAGCTTAATGCTGATCGGAGCGGGCCTCTCAAAAAAAGGGGCCCGCCTTTTTTTGCCAACAGGATTGGGTCTCGAAAGGGAGGATTCACAGGGATATGCAGGATTTCCGACCAACCATTATGGTTTTGACCTTATCCTGACCACTCTGTCTAGCCCGGTTAGAATTTTTTACGATTTTTCCTGATTTACTCATTCACTTGAGTAAAGTGCGTAACTAGATAATCGTTTAAACAAGCCATAAGCCGTTTTCAGTCTTCCAGGGCCATCAGGCAATTTTCCGCTGCATCAATGAGGGATACGGCCTCGCCCGCTTTGACACTATCCGTTCCTTCTCACGCCAAGAAGACCTGCATTGCAGAGCTCAGAACGAGCGGTGCGGGCTCGTCGCGGCGGCACCGTTACTCGAGTGCAATATCAGACAGAACACTTCTTCTCCTTTCGAAAAAAAAGGCGGGGCCGAAGCCCCGCCAAGTGAATCTTTCCCGCCAAATGTCACCACATGGCTGTCGACAGCATCCGACCATCGCTGTCATACCCAGTAAGCCAGAGCCATCCCCCGGTAACGGTAAAATGCTGTCCGGTGCTGGTTACCGGATCAAGCGTAAATGACTTGCTGGTATCCGCAGGCAAAAGCTCCGCCTCAAAAATTGCAGAATTGCCGGCGTTATCATTTATCCCGACATCCAGCCAGTCATTGCTCAGCCCTTCAGGCATGGTCCAGGCAACCGTCGCGGCGCCACCGACGAATGTACGTAGCTCAGCAAGGGTTGGCGTGGTGATGACCGGAAATTTGGCGACCGTTAATTCAGAGGCCAGGTAGGGACGCTTGCCCAAAGTTACGGTATAAGTCGCCACCAGGCCAGAGGCGTCATATAGTTTGGCCGTGTAGACTTCCCCACTCTCCGCGATTTCGTTAATTGCCGCATCAGTCATGGCGTAATGGTTGCCGTTATTTTGTCCCACTATTTCAAAATAGTCGCGCTCTATGTTATTGACCAGTGTGACCCCACCCGCGGGAAGGCCGGCACCGGTAACCACTGCCCGGGTGATATTTCTGCCCCCCCGGTCGTTAATGTCAACCATCAATCCGGTAGTTATCGGGTTTCCAGACTCTGACATGTGATATTCCGCCCGAGGTTCAATCTCAACACCGGCAACGCGCTGGTCACCCTGCATGTACCACGCACCATCCCTTTTGATCATATACCAGGCTTCCGGGGCGTCGGACATTTGCGCACCATGCTGAAACACAGTAAAGCCAACCAGAGCCGTGCTTGTTGCCATCTCCATCGATTTGATGGTTATATTGGTAAAGGATATGCCTACCATGCTCGGATCGGTGGTGATTTCGCTGAGGAAGGAATCACGATCCTGCCCACCCTCCAGAAAAGTCTCGGCATCGAAAAGAGCCAGCAGGGTCGGATTGGTTTCACTGGGAAGGCCCTTAGCAAACAGGTCAGAAAACTTTTTGAATCCGGAACTGATCTTCTGGATGTCGGTGGCAGCGGTTGCAACTCCAGTTGTATCAGTTAGCTCACCGGAGTATGTTCCCGTACTTATGTTAGCGGTCATTTTCTGCTGGGTGACAATGTTGGTAATGGTTGCCACATTTGTAGAGGTGTCTGTGCTGACCCTTAAGATGTCCAAGGCCGCATCAAGTCCAGTATGGTCCGTGCTGAAAGAGGCACGCAACAGATCGATTGATCCGCTGACACCAACAGCCGTCAGAATCGGCGCAAGTTTTGCTGCCAAGGCATCGGATTGTGTCTTCAGCTGAGTGGCTGTAAGGCTGGAAAAATCACCTTTGTCAAAATAGGTCTGGGCTACAGACCCGGCGATATTGGCTACGATCAGGTCGGTCAATGGTGTGATATTGATCGTGCCGCCCACGTCTTCTGCGGTAGCGGCGGAGTAGAGGTGATATTGATTGCCACCAACACGACCATCGGCCCGCACCATGTAGGGGGCGACCAGGTCGGAAACGTCCACGGTGTATTTGCCATCGGCCTCAATAGTCACGGTTTTTGTTTTGGCTACCGGTGCAGTACTGTCTTTGATCGTCACCGTCCCGATGATGGGCGCCCCGGCCGCAGCGGTCCCTGTCAAAGTGGTTGGCACGCTGCCACCGCTACTACTACCGCCCCCACCACCACAGGCGGCCAGAGCCAAGGCAACAACTCCGGCCACCAATCCCACCTTAAGAATCTGCGTTGCCCTAATCCACGGTCTCATTGTCTGTGTCATTCGGCTTCCCCCTTTAATTTTGCTATTTACGCCCATAGAGATCCTCCTACACCCACTAACTCAACTCGCCCTTCGTTTGTTTTTCCCAGCTAGACACCTTATTTGACCAAGCAGGTTGGCGAACGGGATCGCCCCCCTTGTCTCTTCTAATTAATGCCTCACCCACATGGACGGCCAGTCGACTTTGTGTCGACCAAGAAAAACAACTTGTCATCCGACTGTCAACCGGAGTAATATCCATTTAAAATTAGACACTTGTCCTGCCACTTCAAACAGTGAAGAGATATCTCCAATGGGCATAAAAAAATGGGGTAAAGGGGCCCTTTTATTAGCCACCTTTGTCTTCTGGCTGATTTCGTTCCCGATGCAGGGCTTCCTCTTGAGGGTGGGAGGCCACGATGTGCTCCTTGAAGCATTCCTGTTTCCCCATATGCTTGCCCTTTTCTTGACCCCTAAACTCTTTGGCAGGGTCAATTTCACGGTTATTTACAAGACATCTGCCATTGCGACGGCAATTCTTACTCTGCTGTTTCATTTCATTTCAGGACTTGAACCTCTGCTCTTACCGTTGATCGGCCTCGTTTCTGTAGGCGTTTTTCTGGTCGCGCTAGAACTGATCCGACAGTCGCCCCGCCCGATACTTTCCGCCGCGATTGGGCTAGCTGCAGGAAACATTCTCGTAGTCCTCCTGTCCAGAACACCAATAGATTCCGGGTACAAATTTTTCCTGATTGCAATTCCGCTGTTTATCCCCATATTCCTTGACATTTCCCCCAACCCTGCCCCCAGAGAACAGATCCCAGTCGGGCTCCTGTTGTTACTGTTCCTGTTTTACCTGACCGGCGGCCTGCTATATGGCTTCCAAATATCTCTCTACGAAAAAAACGCCATAGTTCCCGGGGGCGAGGTTTTCTTCTATATCACCGCAGCGATCGCGGTCCCTTTGCTGTTTCGCGGCAAGAAGAACCATCTCCTTGCCTACGGTATTTTTTTGGGCGCCATTTCCTTTACCCTGGTGCAAATGAGGCTTCCCCTTGCGATCAACATGGACATGTTCGCCAGCCAGGCGTCCTTCGCCCTCATGGACCTGTTCACAATCTTTTTCGTCATCAGCATCGGGACCCCGTTAGCTTATGGAATCGGTTTTGGCACGGTCTGCCTTGGCATTGGAGCAGGAGACCTGCTCTGCCACTGGACAGGTAGCAACTTGCTACTGCTCGCCGGAGCGGGCAATCTCGCCCTTATTGGTTCCGTCATAGTACTTTTTTGTTTCCGAAAAAAATTTCCGGAACCTGGCGAACGCCAGCCTGACCAGCAAAGCCCAAAGAATGAAACCATGGCGGATTTTGGCAAGCCACAACTCACGGCCATTCTTGAACGGATTTATACGCCCCATCAGAATCAACTCTCGGACCAGGAACTGTCTGTCCTTCTGTCTGTTCTGACAGGCAAGACTTATCGCGAGACTGCTCGTGCACTCAACATCTCTGAATCGTCAGTCAAAACCTACATTAGACGGGTCTGCGAAAAACTCGATGTCACCGGAAAATCGTTGTTACTAGAAAAAATACGGCAAACACACAATCAGTTCACCACGGAGGGGAGAAGTAGCGCACCCAAAGACAGTCTTCCATCATGACTGGGGCGCTAGTTGCCCTGAGCCTTCTGGAGCCCAACTCTGCAGACTTGCAAGCCGCCAACCTCCCGACTCACACAACCTGCTGATTTCACAACGGCAACCCCCATTGCATCGACACCTCGGCTGCAAAACAATAACAGCACCCGCTATTGCACTTAGAAGGGTGGGCGCTGCCAGCATGCCTATTCAAGCAACACATTTTCATTCTTATGTGTAGCCGTACGCCCTTCCTTTAACGCCCCCTCCCCGGACTTTTCCTTAGCCGAACCGGGTAAAATCCCCAAATGAAGGTAAAATAAGGCTATTGACTTTCTCGAACACCGTCCTTCTGGCAGCAGGAGGATCAAAGGAACGGCTCTGCCATGATTAAAGCCATCCTGAAAAGACTTTATTTTTTTCTTTTGCTGACGGTTTTCCTCGGAGGCTGCGCCGGCAACCGGAGCCCCTATGAAGAGCACCTTCAGCGCCGGAATTATGATCAGGCCGTTGCGGAGTATTTCAAAGCGACCCAGAAAAATCCCGAGAGTCACGAGTACAGGATGAAACTTCAGGAAGCCAAGCGGATGGCGGCCTTGGTTCATCTCGAGAAAGGACGGCGTTTCGCCGAGGAGGAGAACTATGTCGAGGCCATTACCGAATTCCAGCTCGCCTCGGTTCTCGATGCCACCCTTGAAAAGGCCGCGTTCGAAAGGAAAAAAGCAGGGGAACAATTACAGGCGGAAGAACTGGTCAGCGATGCCAACCTTTTTTATCAGGACGGCCGCTACGTTCAAGCCAAGCAGGCTCTTTCACAGGCACTGAATCTTGCACCGCAGAACAAGAAGGTTCTGGATTTGACCGAAAAGATCAAGCGTCGGAGAACCATTGTCGACGGTTATGACCTCGATGTGGCCTCCCATGAACCGATCACCCTGAAATTCAAAGACACCCAGATACGCCAGGTTTTCGATATCCTTTCGGAGCTTTCCGAGATCAATTTCATTTTTGACGAAAATATCCGACAGAAGCAGATCACCGTATTTCTCGAAAAGGTTTCCTTTGCCCAAGCGCTGGAGATGGTGCTGAATCTCCATAATCTGGGGAAAAAGGTGCTCAACTCGAAGACCATTCTCGTTTTTGAAAAAAAAGGCGAAAAAGACAAACAACTGACGGATCACATCATTCAGATCTTTTATCTTTCCAACATCGACGCAAAAAAGATGGTCAATCTTCTGCGCACCATGCTCCTGTTGCGCAAAATCTCTGTTCACGAAGACCGAAATGCCCTGATTATTCGAGATAATCCAGATGTCATTCGGCTGGCTCAACAGATTATCGAGGCCGCCGACCGGCCCGACTCCGAGGTGGTGTTCGATCTGGAGCTGATCGAGGTTGGGCACACAGATGACTTTAACATCGGCTTGTTACTGAGTGATTACAGTATCAGCGCCGGGCTTGCCCAAAAGGGCGACGATTCGATCGTAACCGGGACCATGGCACCGGACGGATCGACGAAGCGGCTGACGACGAACCTCAGCGGCCTTCAAACATTTTACACCCTGCCTAACGCTACTTTCAGTTTCGCCAAGAATTTGAGCGATTCGGAAATATTAGCCAGTCCGAAAATCCGGGTAAAAAACAATGCGAAAGCCAAAGTTCACGTCGGGACCCGTGAGCCGGTGATAACCGTGACGGTCAACGGCGACAGCCTTTCCGACAATGTTCAATATGTGGATGTCGGGGTCAAGTTGAATGTGGAACCGATCATTCAGTTGGATGATTCAGTGGTTACCATTCTGGGGCTTGAGGTCAGCAGCGTATCCAATCGAACCACGACGGAACGGGGCACGCAAGTCCTTACCATCACCACCACCAACGCCGAATCGTCCCTGACCCTCAAGGATGGTCAACAGACGGTCATCGGCGGCCTGATTCGTGATGAGTACATCAAGAGCAAAGTCACTATTCCTTTTATTGGAAGACTTCCCCTTATCGGCGACCTGTTCAGCAGTAATGTCAGCAAGAAGACAAAGAGGGAGATTCTCCTCTCCATCACGCCCCATATCGTCAAAAACATCGACATTCCCCGGTCCAATGTAGCCACCATCTGGTCTGGCGGCGAGGAAGATCTGAGATCCGGACCGAAGTTCGGCTCCTTTGCCCCATCCTTTGTTCCCGAACTCGACATGGTACCACCTGCCGCAGCCCCCAGCCTGGTCGAATCCAGGCAGTACGAATTTGAACCGGAAGAGCCTGCCCCGGCAGAACCGATTTCGGCAGAACCGACCTCGTATCAGCCGGACCTCGACCAGCCGAACCTCGACCAGCCGAACCTCGACCAGCCGAACCTCGACCAGCCGGACCTCGACCAGCCGGACCTCGATCAGCCGGACCTCGATCAGCCGGACCTCGATCAGCCGAACCTCGACCAGCCGGACCTCGACCAGCCGGACCTCGATCAGCCGGACCTCGATCAGCCGAACCTCGACCAGCCGGACCTCGA
>NZ_JBFHGD010000091.1:0-12617 GCF_041583255.1 Trichloromonas sp.
AACTGCTGCAGGCCTCCCGCACCCTGGGGGCGCACTGGTACGACACCCTCTTCTCTGTGGTTATTCCGCTGTCCGGCCGCTCGGTGCTGGCCGGGGCGACCCTGATGTTCGCCCGCAGCCTCGGCGAATTCGGCGCCACCATCGTCATCGCCGGCAACATCCCCGGGGTAACCCAGACTATTCCGCTGGCGATCTACGACTACACCAACACGCCGGGCGGCGATCGCATGGCGTTGGCGCTCTGTGCCGTGTCCATTGTCCTCTCCTTTGCCGTGCTGCTGCTCAACGAAGGGCTGCTGCGGCGCTTCAGTCGGCGGAGGCAGCCATGAGATTGGACATTTCCCTGCGCAAGCGACTCGGTGATTTCACTCTCGACGCCAGCTTTATCACCCACGCCGACCGGGTCGGCATCTTCGGCCGTTCGGGAAGCGGCAAATCGACTCTGGTGCATATGCTGGCCGGCCTGATCACCCCCGATGCCGGGCGCATCGAGCTGGACGGCGAACTGCTGTACTGTTCGGAGTCACGCATCTGTCTGCCGCCCGAGCGGCGGCGCATCGCCGTGGTCTTTCAGCACGCCCACCTCTTTCCCCATATGTGCGTCAAGCGCAACCTGCTGTACGGCTACAAGCGCACCCCGAAGGCGCTGCGCAAGATCGAGCCGAAAGATCTGATCGAGGTACTCGACCTGGGCGAACTGCTTGACCGCCGCGCCGACGCCCTCTCCGGCGGCGAGCGCCAGCGGGTGGCGCTGGGGCGGGCGGTGCTGGCCAGCCCCAAGCTGTTGCTCATGGATGAGCCGCTGTCGGCTCTCGATGAGGCTCTCAAGTACCAGATCATCCCCTATCTCACCGCGATCAGCGAACGCTTCGCCGTGCCGACCCTGCTGATCTCCCACTCGATGAACGAGATGCGGCTGATGACCGACGAGGTGATCGTGCTGCACAAGGGGGAGGTCTCGGCGCAGACCAGCCCCGAAGAGCTGGCCCGTCAGCGCATGGGTTGGACCCGCGCCGGCTACATCAACCTGCTCAAGCTCTCCGACCCGATTGAGGACGACGGCCTGTTCGCCTACCGCTGGAACGGTACCCGGCTGTTGACGACTCCGGGGCGCCTGGACGGGGCGCTGTTCGAGCTGTCATCCAAGGACATCATGCTCTTTCGGGGTCGCCCCGAGGCGATCAGCGCTCGCAACCTGCTGCGATGCCAGGCGGTCAGCACCTTCGAGCTCGATGGGCGGGTCGGGGTCGAACTGGCTTGCGGCAGTGAACGGCTGATCGCGCAGGTGGTGAAGCGGGCGGCCGAGGAGCTGAACATTGTGCCCGGCGCCGAAATCTACGCGGTGATCAAGGCCTCGGCCTTTCGCCGGCTCTACTGAAATCCAGGGGGGATGTGATGCTGCTGGTTGTGCAATGCGATGTACGGGTGCCGTCCGGAATTCTGGGCGATCTATTGCGCCGGCGCGAGCTGCCGCACCAGCTGGTGCGGCTGTTCGACGGCGATGCCCTGCCGCCTTGGGATTCGCTCAGCGCGGCCGTCGTTCTCGGCGGCTACATGGGGGTGGGCGACACCGACCGCTACCCCTACCTGCGCCCCCTTAAAGCCTGGTTGCGCGAGGCGGTCGCGGCCGACCTGCCGCTGCTCGGCATCTGTCTCGGCGGCCAGCTGCTGGCCGAAGCCGCCGGCGGGGTGGTTCATTCGCACCGCAACGGCGAACACGGCCTGCTGCCGGTGGCGTTGACCGCTGCCGGACAGCGTGACCCGTTTGTGGCCGGGATTCCCCCGCTCTTCAGCGCCTTCCAGTGGCACAACGACAGTTTCACCCTCCCCCCCGAGGCACTGCACCTGGCCGCCTCGGTCGCCTGCCCCGGGCAGATCTTCCGCTGCCGCAATGCCTACGGGCTGCAGTTTCATCCCGAGGTCAACGAAGCGATCGTCACCGAATGGTGTACGGTCGCCGATGCCCCGAGCATTCTGGCGGATTTCAAGGGGCGTTCCGAAGAATTGCAGAAGGTCTCCCTGCGGCTGTTTGAAAATTTTCTTGCCGTGGCGGCCTGCCGCTGAGGCGCGTTCTCTTGTTGTGTCAAACTTTTGTTTGGGTGACTCTTTAGCGCGGTATTTTGACTTGATCGCCCGTTGATTTCGGGGACAGTCAGCGCAGCTCGCCCGGCTGGGGGTGAGAGCCCCATTCGGTATCACCGGAGCATAAAATATAATCAGTTGTTCCTGTGCGTCTTTGTTAACTGGCCGTATTTATTGATTTTCGTTTTTGGCACGAAGTCTGCTAATAATAGGCCAAGTACATAAAAACATCCCCGCTCGGCAACGCTGCCGGCATCTTGGCACTGCAGCCCCTGGATCTTGAAGATCCAGGGGCTTTTTATGTTGCACGGAGGCGCAAATGAAAAGCATGGAAAATCGCCGGATCATCATAGACGACACCACCCTGCGCGACGGCGAACAGACCGCCGGCGTGGTCTTCACCCTGGCCGAAAAAAAGCGCATCGCGCGCATGCTCGACGAGATTGGCGTGGGCGAGCTGGAGTGCGGCATTCCGGCCATGGGCAAGGATGAGCAGCGCAGTGTCCGCGCCCTGGTCGAGATGGACCTCAGGGCCCGGCTGATCACCTGGAACCGGGCGGTCAAGTCGGACATCCAGGCCTCGCTGGACGCCGGGGTGCGGGCGGTCGATATCTCGCTGTCGGTTTCCGATATTCACATCCGGCACAAGCTGAGAAAAGATCGCAGCTGGGTCAAGGAGCAGCTCAAGAGCGCCCTCGGCTTCGCCAAGGAGCACGATCTCTACGTTTCGGTTGGCGGCGAGGATTCGAGCCGGGCCGATCTCGGTTTTCTGGTCGAACTGATGCAGACCGCCCGCTCGCTGGGCGCCGATCGCTTTCGCTATTGCGACACCCTGGGGATCCTCGATCCCTTCGCCATGTACGACAACGTCAAATATCTAGCCGACCGGGTCGACCTGCCGATCGAGGTGCACACCCATAACGACCTGGGGATGGCTACCGCCAATGCCATTGCCGGGCTCAGAGCCGGCGCCAGCTTTGTCAACACCACCGTCAACGGACTTGGCGAGCGGGCCGGCAACGCCGCCCTCGAAGAGGTGGTGATGGCGCTCAAGCATGCCTGCGGCGTCGATCCCGGAATCGACACCCGCCGGTTTGTCGAAATTTCCCGCTATGTCGGCCGAGCCAGCTGTCGGCCGGTGCCGGAATGGAAGGCGGTGGTCGGGGAAAAAGTCTTTTCCCACGAATCGGGGCTGCATGCCGACGGGGTGATCAAGAACCCGGTCAATTACGAGGGTTTCGATCCTGGAGAGGTCGGCCTGTCGCGGCACATGGTGCTGGGCAAGCATTCGGGGAGCCATGCGCTGATCCACCGGCTGAACCAGCTCGGCATCGAGGTGAATCGGCTGGAGGCCGATGACCTGCTCGACCGGGTGCGCAGCATCTCCCAGCGCAACAAGCGGCCGCTGAACGATCCCGAGCTGCTCAGCCTGTGCCGGTCGCTGCGTCGGGTGGCCTGAGCTGAACTGCCTGTCTCTCTGACCTCAAGGCAGTTTTAGCCTCTTGCTGTGCCCTGTTAGCTAGTACGCCCGGGTGATCGATACATCACTCCTGTTGCGACGCCCCGTCATCCGTCACCCGGATGATCGGGGCGTTTTCGCTGAAACCGGTGCAGAAAGTCGGAAGAGCCAGTGTCGAATGCCCGAGGGGATGGCGTGAAATGGCGGCGACAGGCACGGGCACCGTTGGGGGCAGGGCGATGCCCGGCCTGGCAAACCGATGAAATCATGGGGCTGTGATAATAAACCAGTGATGTGATACTGGTTTATTTCAGTCTGTACTTTTTGGCACATGGAGTGCAGTCCTAGGCAGAGATCTTTTGCTTGTCTTGAGTGCGGATGCCCAGGAATTTATGCTGCTGACCATTGTCATCCTTTCCTTTTTTCTCGGCTGTGCTGCCGGTTTTATCATGCACCGCTCCGATTTCTGCATGGCCGGCATGTTCCGCGACCTCTTTCTGTTTCGCAGCCTGGCCATGTTGCGGGTGCTGCTGCTACTGATCGTGGCCAGCATGGTGCTATTTGAACTCGCGCGTCTTTTCGGTCTGGTGCGGCTGCCTTTCCCGCTCTTTGCGCCCCCTTCGCTGGTCACCCCGATCGGCGGGGCGCTGTTCGGGGTCGGCATGGTGCTGGCCGGCGGCTGCGCGATCGGAACGCTGTACAAAATGGGGGCAGGGAGTCTGCCGAGCCTGCTGGCGTTTGTCGGACTGCTCGCCGGCAGCGCGTTTTATGCCGAGTTTCATCCCTGGTGGATGCAGCTGTCCCGCGCGACCAGGCTGGCCTCCCAGGTCAGCCTGCCGCAGATGCTGGGTGTTTCACCCACCCTGGCGGTGGCCCTGTTCGTCGTCGCTGCGGGGTGTGTGCTTTTTCGCTGGTTCCGGGCGGGAAAGCTGGATCAGCCGGCCTTCGCCGAAGGCTACCTGCAGCCCTGGAGGGCAGCGCTCTGGCTTGCCCTGTTGGGGCTCGGCTCGGCCTTGCTGGTCGGCATGCCCTTCGGGATTACCACGGCCTATGCCAAAATGGGTGGCTACCTGGAAAGTCTGGCAATCCCCGGGCATGTCGCGAGCCTGGCCTATTTCATCGACGAGCCGTTTCGGTTCACCCACCCTTTTCTCGGTTTTTCGCTGCAGGGCGGCGCCGGGCCGCGGCTGGACGGCATCGTCGTGGTGCAGTTTCCGGTCGTTTTCGGAATCCTGTGCGGATCGGCTTTTTCGGCCGCGCGGCTTAAAGAATGGAAGTTCTCTGCAAAAGTGCCATTAAAACAGTGCTTTTGGGCTTTGTTTGGTGGTATGCTGATGGGGCTGGGCGCCAGGTTGGTGCCGGGCTGTAATGTCTGGCACCTGATGGGGGGGGCGCCGATGCTCGCCGGTCAGAGTCTGCTGTTTATCGCGGCACTCTTTCCCGGGGCCTGGCTCGGCAGCCGGATTCTGGTCAAGTACGTCGTTTGATCCGTGGGGGGGACTGTGGAGGGTAAGAAGATCGAACAGCTGGAATTTGATATCCGCGGGCAGGTTTGCCCCTCGTCGCTGCTGACGACGCTGCGGGTGATCAACCGTCACCAGCAGGCGCTCAAGACTGGGGCGCTGCGGCTCACCGTTAAAACCGACGCGCGCGACGCCACTGCGACCATCCCGCAGATGGTGAAGAATCTCGGCCATGCCGTCAGCGTGGTCAAGCAAGATGGCTACTACTGCATCATGATCGGTAAAGATCTGTGAACATGTCTGACAAGAATCTTGCGCGACAATCCCCCTCCGAGCGGGAGGCGGATGCCCTGCGGGCCGAAATCGAGCGGCTGCAGGAAGAAAACCGTGCGCTGCGCGACTGGCAGCAGAAGAGCGGCGAATACTTGCGCGGCAAGGTCGACCAGCTGCTGGGCGTGGTCGGCACCTCGCCCCTGCGCCGCGAGGAGCTGGACGATGACATGCTGATCGACCTCGACCCGATCGGCATCGTCAGCGACACCTTCGTGCAGATCCTGGAAAACCTGCGGCAGGCCAACGAAGACCTTTCCCTGGCGAAAAACGAGATCGATGCGATTTTCCATGCCGCCGGCAACGGCATCATGGTGCTGAACACGGCCGGCGAGGTCCTTTCCTACAACACCAAGCTCAGGGAACTCTTCCTCGACGACGGCGACGAGCTGATCGGCCGCTGCTGTTTCGAGAAAATCTGCTCCCCCGAGTCCCGCCGCGAAGCCTGCGTCTTCGAGATGGTCATGCAGCAGGGCCGCACCGTGATCCGGCGCAACTGGCAGTCGCTTGGACGGCATTACGCCGTGGTCGGCACCCCGATCAAGAACCAGTCCGGCGCCATTGCCCAGGTCGTTCTGGTGTACAACGATATTACCGACCGCAAGCATAAAGAACAGGCGCTGGCTACGGCCAATACCCGCCTCGATGCCATTTTCGACTCGGTGCTGGCCGGGATTCTGCTGATTGACGCGCAATCCCAGCGCATTGTCGATGCCAACCGCCGGGCGGTCGAGATGGTCGGGGCGCCGGTTGAGAAAATACTCGGTTCCGAATGCATGGAGTATCTTTGTCCGAAGTCGCACGACGGCTGCCCGATTCTCGACCAGGGGCTGACCGCATCGACCCGTGAGTGTGATATCCATCGGCCGGATGGCCGAATCGTCCCGATTTTTAAATTGGTGACGTCCGTTGTTCTCGACGGACGAAAATACCTGCTCGAAAGCTTCGTCGACATCAGCGACCGCAAGGCGGCCGAAGAGTCGGTGCAGGTGGCCTTGGCGGCGGCCGAGGATGCCCGGGCCAAGATGGACGGCATTCTGCAGTCGGTGGCCGATCCCCTGATCGTTACCGACCCGGTCCACCGGATCATCATGATGAACCGGGCCGCCGAAGAGATGCTGGGGATCTGCCTGTTCGAATCGCTCGGGCTGC
The DNA here is from genome assembly GCF_041583255.1 of Trichloromonas sp. NCBI lineage: Bacteria > Pseudomonadati > Thermodesulfobacteriota > Desulfuromonadia > Desulfuromonadales > Trichloromonadaceae > Trichloromonas > Trichloromonas sp. The sequence goes on from NZ_JBFHGD010000091.1 coordinate 6,487, forward strand.
CGCTGGAGGATGTCCTTTCGGATCAACGCCTGCTCCGGGAGCTGCAGGCCACCCTGGCCGTAGAGAACCATGGCGGACGGGTCGACTTTTCGGTGCCGGCGCCCGATGGCGGCACCTGGATTTACCAGGGGCGCACCTCCGCGCTCTGTGACCAGGACGGGCAGGTAAAAGGCATGATCACCATCATGCAGAACGTGACCCGCGACCGCGAGATCGACCGCATGAAATCCGAGTTCGTTTCCACCGCGGCCCACGAGCTGCAGACTCCGCTGGCCGCCATCATCGGCTTTTCCGAGCTGCTGCTGTCGCAGAAGGGGGCGCTCTCTCCCGAGGACGAGCGCGCGAGCCTGACGTACATCTTCGACAAGGCCGACCTGCTGTCGAAAATCGTCGACGACCTGCTCGACATCAGCCGCATCGAGTCGGGCCGGCCACTCGAAATCTTTGTCGATGGGTTCAATTTCAGCAACCTGGTCGAGCAGGTGGTCAAACCGTATCGAGCCCGGCAGGGGCTGCACCAGTTTGAAGTCTATCTGCCCGAGGAGCCGGTCGAGATCGTGGCCGACAAGCGCAAGCTCGAACAGGTTCTCGACAATATCCTCAGCAATGCCTTCAAGTACTCACCGCAAGGCGGCCTGGTCCGGTTGTCGGTGCGCTGCAACGAAGTCAGCTGCCAGGTATCGGTCGAAGACCAGGGGATCGGCATGAACGCCGAGCAGAAGAAGAGGATTTTCGACAAGTTTTACCGCGGCGACGCGTCCAACACGTCGATCGGCGGCACCGGACTGGGGATGAGCATCACCAGGCATTTCGTCGAGGCCCATGACGGCCGCATCTGGGTCGACAGCGAGCCGGGCCTCGGCACCAAGGTCAGCTTCGAGATCCCGGTGCGCCCCAGGGACATGGCAGGACATTTTCTCTATGCGGGGCTCACGGACGGCGACTGAGGCAGAGATCGAAGACAAAAAAAGGGACCGGCTAAAAAGCCGGTCCCTTTTGATTTTTTTGGTTGCGGGGGAAGGATTTGAACCTTCGACCTTCGGGTTATGAGCCCGACGAGCTACCAGACTGCTCCACCCCGCGTCAGGACAGGCAAGATAACCCGGCCGGCCTGGCTTGTCAATGGATTTGTGGCCCGATCTGGAAAAAAATATCTGAAATGTCTTTTGCGGCGGAATGCTTGTCGGTCGGGGGGATTTCCGGTATAACAGCGGAACTGTCGACCCTTTTGCTGGAAAATTATGTCCGAAGATGTGACCATAGAGCTTGAACGCGCCCTGATTCTGCGCGACCAGGGCGCCCTGCTGGTGGATGCCCGCACCCCGGCCGAATTCGCCGAGGCGACCATCCCCGGGGCCATCAACGTGCCGATATTCAGCGATGAAGAACGGGCCGAGGTCGGCACCCTGTACAAGCAGCAGGGCAAGCAGGTCGCCCGCCGGCTCGGGGTCAGGCTGGTGTCGCCGAAGCTCCCCGGCCTGATCGAGCAGGTCGAGGCGGCCTGGCAGCAGGGACGCGGGCCGGTGGTTGTCTTCTGCTGGCGCGGCGGCATGCGCAGCCGGGCCTTGACCGCTTTTCTCAACCTCGCCGGGATTCCCGCCCGCCAGCTGCAGGGGGGGCACAAGCGCTTCCGTTCCCTGGTCTGCGACTTTTTTGAGCAGGGCCAGTGGGGGCGCCTGCTGGTGCTGCGCGGCATGACCGGGGTCGGCAAGACCCGGCTGCTCAAGCAGCTGGCCGGCGACGGTTATCCGGTCATCGACCTGGAGGGGCTGGCCGGTCACCGGGGGAGCGCTTTCGGCGCCCTGGGACTGCCGCCGCAGCCGACCCAGAAGCGCTTCGAGGCGGCCCTGTGGGATGAGCTGCGCAAGGTTCCGCCCGGCTGCTACGCCCTGGCCGAAGGGGAAAGCCGGCACATCGGCCGGCTGCTGCTGCCGCCCCGGATTTACGCGGCGCTGCAGACGGAAAAATCGTTGTGGATCAACGCCTCCCTCGACTATCGGATCCGGGTCATCCTTGAAGACTACCCCGCCCTGGACGAGCTGCGAGCGGCCTTTGTGGCGCCGATTACCGCTCTCAAGCCGCGCCTCGGCGGCGAGGCGGTGGCGCGGATGCTGGCCCTGCTTGGAGAGGGACGCTGGGAAGAGCTGGTGCGTGAGCTGATGGTCCTCTATTACGATCCCCTCTACGATCACACCCGTCCTGCGCGGCGCATCGAGATCGATATCGAACCTGAGCCGGAGGGGATCGCGCGGCTCAAGGCGGCCATCGCCGAACTCCTTGCCGCTGCGGCGCAATAGCACCCCCTTTACTTTTGCGCCCCCTTGCGGCGATAATAACGGCGGATGTTCGTTTTTCCTTTCGAGGTGAGTAACCTGTGGCCAAGACCCTGAAGCAAACCGGATGCAATTCGCTGTGCGGCAACTGCCTGCGCAGCTGCAAGCAGGCAGACACCACCCTGCTGCTCGACTGCCCGCGGTTTCTCAAGCGGCCGTTCAAGGTGGCGGTGCACCGGTTTGATCAGCTGGATCTGTTTGCCGGGGATAAGAAGTAACTGGCAGAAATATCTGCGAATATTACGAGGCGGGACCGAACTGGTCCCGCCTTTTTTGTCTTTGAATTGCTTGACCATCCCGTGTGACGCCGCCGGAGCGGAGTGGACGTTTTGCGAAACAGGCGGGCAAATGTCTGAGCGTAGCGAGTTTTTGCCCGGCCGCAAAATGTCTGCGGAGCGTAGGGAACCCGAAGGGCAAGGAGCCCGGGCACCCTTCTTTTGCTTCCTTTTCTTGGGTGAGCAAGAAAAGGAAGTCGCCTGGCGGGGCGAATCCCGCCGGTTTTGATTTTCTTTTCCGTCCCAGTTAAGTCTCTGAAAAAAGATCAAAATCAAAACCCCGGGGGTGCGGCCCCGGACGCCGCCCAACCTTTTGTTCGCCCAAAAGGTTGGATCAAAAGGGCGCCCCCAACGCCTTGCCCGCCTGCGGCGGGTTCCCTCCGCTGCGCAGCCGTTTGGGGGCCGTTCACATGCGCTTCGCTTAGGCTCACGGCTCTTTCCCCAAACGTCCCCTTCGCTCCGGCGGCGGCGAAGGGGGGGGGAAGGCTGAGCTAAACTACAAATATTTATTATTATGGGCCTTACTCGGAATCGTCTTTAGAAATGTGGTACTGCTGCAGCTTGCGATCGAGGGTTTTGCGGGAGATGTCGAGAATCTGGGAGGTGCGCACCTTGTGAAACCGGGTCTGCCGGTAGACCTGCTCGATGTACATGCGCTCGACATCCGCCATGGTCATCTGCTCCTGCGGCAGGTTGAAAGCCACCGGTCGACCTTCGGCCACCTTGACCGGAAGATGCTCGAGGCTGACGATCCCGCCCTCGGCGAAAATGACCGCCATTTCAATCACGTTTTCCAGCTCGCGCACGTTGCCGGGCCAGTCGTAGGCCTGCAGCCGGGCCATCGCCTCGGGCGCCAGCCGGATATCGCCGCGGGGGGCGAATTTGGCGATGAAATAGTCGGCCAGCAGGGGGATATCCTCGCGCCGTTCGCGCAGCGGCGGCAAGCGCAGGGTGACCACGTTGAGCCGGTAATAGAGGTCCTCGCGAAAGCGCCCGGCGGCGACGTCGGCCTCAAGGTCGCGGTTGGTCGCGGCGACAAAACGGACGTCGGCATGGCGCACCCGGGTCGAGCCGACCGGGATGAATTCCTTTTCCTGCAATACCCGCAGCAGCTTGGCCTGGAGAGCCGGGCTGATGTCGCCGATTTCGTCGAGAAAGAGGGTTCCCTTGTTGGCTTCTTCGACCAGGCCGCGCTGGGTCGCCACGGCGCCGGTAAAGGCCCCCTTGACATGGCCGAAGAGCTGGCTTTCAAGCAGGGTGTCGGTGAGGGCGGCGCAGTTGATGGTGAGAAAGCGCTGCTCCCGCCGCCGGCTGCTGTAGTGCAGGGTCGAGGCGATCAGCTCCTTGCCGGTGCCGCTTTCGCCGAGCACCAGCACCCCGGCATCGCTCGGCGCCACCTTGCGGGCCAGGTCGAAGACGTTCTTGAAAACAGCGCTCTTGAAGACCACCTGGTCGGGATCGAAGCGCTTGCGGATCTGCGCCTTGAGGGAGCGGTTCTCCTCGACCAGCCGGCGCGACCCCACCTCCTTGGCCACCAGCGCCGTCAGTTCGTCGGCCAGCACCGGCTTGGCCAGGTAGTCGCTCGCCCCCAGTTTGAGCGCTTCGGTCGCGCAACGCACGGTGGCAAAAGCGCTCATCACGATGACCGCGGTCTCCGGCCGCAGCGCCTTGATCCGCCGCAGCGTCTCCAGCCCGTCGGGGCCGGGCAGCCGGGCGTCGAGCAGCACCAGGTCGGGGCGTTCTTCGCCCGCTTCGGCCAGGGACTGCAGCATCTGCCCGCCACTGCCGAAAGAGAGGATTTCATGCCCCTGGGCACCCAGCAGTTTTTCGAAAAACTGCCGACTGCCCCGATCTTCGTCGCAGATGTAAACCCTTCCCTGTTCCATGCCCTTTAATCCTTTGCAGCGGAGTGTGCCGGTCACGATAGCAGAGAGCCGCCCCTCTCCGCAAATCATTTCCCGACCCGCCCGCTCAACTTCGCTCCCAGAGAAGGCTTGATTTTGACTCGCACATGCCCCTATAGTAAACGCCTGAGCAACACCAAGAAACACCCGTAAAACAAAGGGAAACCGCCCATGCACGAAGTCGGCATCACCCGCAGCATCGTCGAAATCTGCGAAGAAAACGCCCGTCGCCAGGGCGCAACGATCATCCGCAGCGTCACCGTCGAAATCGGCGAACTGTCGGGCGTCGTCCCCGAAGCGGTGGAATTCTGCTTCGAGGCCTGCAGCAAAGGAACACTTCTTGAAGAAGCCTCCCTGATCATCGACCGGATCCCCGGCCGCGGACGCTGCGGCGACTGCCGGGCCGAATGCGGGATGGACCCTCACAGCTTCGAGTGTCCGACCTGCGGCAGCCTGGCGCTGCAGCGGATCGCCGGGGACGAACTCAGAGTCACGGAAATGGAGATCGACTGACATGTGCATCGACTGCGGCTGCGGCCCGAGCAGCCACGACCACCATCATCACGACCATAAGCATGACCATCACCCCCATGAGCACGGCAAGGGCAAGACCGTGCGCATCGAGGAAGACCTGCTGGGCAAGAACAACCGCCTGGCCGCGCACAATCGCGCGCGCTTCGCCGAAAAACAGCTCTTCGTCCTCAACCTGGTGAGCTCTCCCGGCTCGGGCAAGACCTCGATCCTCGAACGGACCCTCGCCGACCTCAAGGCCGAATTGACCTTCGCCGTCCTCGAAGGGGACCAGCAGACCGCCAACGACGCCGACCGCATCGCCGCCACCGGGGTGCCGGTCAAGCAGATCAACACCGGCGCCGGCTGTCACCTCGACGCCCACATGGTCGGCCACGGCGTCGACGAGTTCGACCTCGACGCCACCGACATCCTGATGATCGAGAATGTCGGCAACCTGGTCTGCCCGGCCTCCTTTGACCTCGGCGAAGACCACAAGGTCGCGGTGCTGTCGGTCACCGAGGGAGAAGACAAGCCGCTCAAATACCCGCAGATGTTCCAGGCCGCCGACCTGATGCTGATCAACAAGATCGATCTGCTCCCCTACCTGCGCTTCGACCTGGAGAAATGCAAGCAGTTCGCCCGCCAGGTCAACCCGGGCATCCGCATCCTGGAGCTTTCCTGCCACAGCGGCGCGGGGATGGAGCAATGGTATGAATGGCTGCTCAAGCAAACCATTGAAAAGCAAAACCCAAAAGCCTGAAAGGCATATCTCGCGCCCGTTCGCTGCGCTCACTAGCGCTCACAGAGGACACAGAGAAAAACCAAACCTTGAAAAACAGGGGTTTTACTCTGCGATCTCTGCGTGCTCGAGCGACTGCAAGGAGCGGGCGAGAGACGGTTTTCAAGGTTTTTATTTTAAACCAATCACCGGAGTTTGATATGTGTCTAGCGATTCCAATGCAGGTCATCCGCATCGACGGTGACACGGCGATCTGCGAAATCGATGGAGTCAAGCGGGAGGCCAGCCTGATGATGGTCGAAGACGTGCAGGTCGGCGATTTCCTGCTGATCCACGCCGGCTTCGCCATGGAAAAGCTCGACCAGGC
>NZ_JBFHGD010000092.1:0-12610 GCF_041583255.1 Trichloromonas sp.
CATGTTCGCTTTCGGTTCGGCCACCCAGGCGTATTTTATCACCCGCACCCGCTGGTATGAAATCATTCTCCTGCTCGGGGTTGCACTGATCATGTTCCGCCCCGGTTTTTTCGCCCATTACGTCGGCATCGATAACCACTACCTGAGTTACCTGGTCGGCCTGGCCCTGTGGGGAGCAATCTACGCCCTGCAGCGGTTCCGGGTAAAACCGATCAACCAGACACCGGCTCAGGCCTAGGAGGCCCTATGATTCCCCAGTATGGAAAGATCCTCTACGCTACCGACCTGTCGGTCAATGCGGCCCACGCCTTTCGTCACGCCATCAGCCTGGCCAGGCATTACGGGGCAAAAATTCACGTGCTGCACGTGTTGCCGGAGGTCGACTCCTCGGTCCTCAACTACATCTCCACGGTGATGGGGGAGGAGCGGTTGGTCAACCTTGAGTTGGCTCACAAGGACGAGATCACCGACCAGATCCGTATGCGGCTGCATCAGTTCGCCAAAGACGAGCTGGCGGACCACCCCGAAGATCTGGAGTGGATTGCCGACATCGAAGTTCATCACGGCAGCCCGGTCGGGCAGATTCTTGAGGTTGCCGATCGGCTCGACGTTGATCTGGTTGTGGTCGGCAGTCACGGCAAGGGCAAACTCAAGTATGCCTTTCTGGGGAGCGTGGCCGAAAAACTGCTGCGCAAGTCGTACCGTCCGGTCATGGTTGTACCGCTGAACGATTAATTACTACGGGAGACATTGAAACGATGGTCGATTCGGCGAAAAAACGTCTGCGCGGGGATGTCTTGCGGGAGATCGGCGCCAGCTGCGGCAGCGCCGGTGAAAACCTGCAGTGGCTGTTGGGCAAGATGCACCCCTATTTTTCCATCACCATGCAGGACGAACCCGAAGCCGTAGCCGCTCTCGCCACCCGCATGCACCTGCTCGGCCACGAGCAGCGCCTGGTGCTGGCCGACCGTGAGACGCGGCTGATCGTCGCTCGCCCCAACCGGCCCGGATCCCTCTACGACACCCTGAAGACCCTGCGCGAGCGGGAAATCTCCTACGCCCAGTTCACCCAGTCGTACGGGGCGCTTCCCGGGCTGGAGGAGGGGCTCGAGGTGCAGCGCTTCGAGTTCGAGCGCAAGAGCAACCAGGCGATCGCCGGGGCCGGTGAGGTCAAGATTCCGCCCGGCATTCGCAAGTCAATCTCCGAGGCGGTCGCCGAGTTCTACCCGGATTTCGACAGCCGGCAGTTCGATCGCCTGCTGCGGCTGCTTTGGCTCAACAATGAACATTACATGCGGGTTTCGCCCGCCAAGCGGGTTGCCCAGATCCTCTGGCTCTATCTGCAGAGCATCCTGCACGGCGGCATTTATTTCGATGCCGAGGAGACCGAGGATACCGAACAGCAGCGCGAGTACCGGGTCATGTTCGCCGCCGGCAACCCGCCGCAGATCGACTTTCTGCAGCAGATCATGGAAGTGTTCAACCGCCTGGGGATCGGCGTCAAGCGGGCCTACTGCCTGACCATCAGCAACGGGGTACACCCTTATTTTCTGGGCAACTTCTACGTGCGCAGCCGCGATGCCGGGCTGGTCGACAAGGGTTCCGACCTGTTCAACCAGCTGCGCACCGAACTCTACAACACCCAGATCCTCTCCACCGCCTCCCACGTCTATCGCGAGTTCGTGGCCAAGGGGGTGATGGCCGGCGAGGAGGCCTCGCTGGTCAATGCCCTGATCAGCTTCTGCCATACCAACCTGGCGCACAACCAGCCCGACCGCTTCGGTTTCGAAGACGTCATGCGGGCCTTTCACAGTGACCCGGATATGGCCCTGCAGCTGATCTGGCTGTTCAAGACCCGGTTCGACCCGGCCATCGGGGACCGCGAGGCGCTCTATGCCAAGACCCTCGCCGAGGTCACCCAGGCCATCGCAGCCTACAACACCGGCCACCGTCACCTCGACGATGTGCGGCGGGCGATCTTCCGCTGCGCCCTGATTTTCATCCGCAATACCCTGAAAACCAACTTTTTCATCCCCGAAAAGCAGGCCCTGGCCTTCCGGCTCGATCCCGTCTACCTCAGCGAGCTGGGACCGGAATTCACCGCCGATCTCCCCGCCGAGCGCCCTTTCCGGGTCACCTTCTTTTTCGGCCGTCACGGCGCCGGCTACCACATCGGTTTTTCGGACATCGCCCGCGGCGGCTGGCGCACCATCCTCACCAGCGGCTGGGATGACTACGTCACCGGGGCCAATACCATTTTCCGCGAAAATTACGTGCTCGCCCATACCCAGCACCTGAAGAACAAGGATATCTACGAGGGCGGGTCGAAGATGGTGGTGATCCTCGATTCGGCCGATATTGCCGACAAAGATATGGTCACCCGCCGTCTCTACAAGCTGCAGTTCGGCCTGATCAACGCCTTCTTCGACATCTACGTCACCGAGAACGGCCGGGCCAAAGACCCCCGGGTGATCGACTATTACGGCGAGGACGAGCCGATCGAACTGGGGCCCGACGAGAACATGCACGACGAGATGGTGGAGCTGATCGCCCGCCAGTCGGTGCGTCGCGGCTACCTGCTCGGCATCGGCGTCATCTCCAGCAAGAAAGTCGGCATCAACCACAAGGAGTACGGCGTCACCAGCGCCGGGGTGGTCAAGTTCGCCGAAATCACCATGGCCGAACTCGGCCTCGACATCCGCAAGGATCCCTTCACGGTCAAATTCACCGGCGGCCCCAACGGCGATGTCGCCGGCAACGCCATGCGCCTGCTGCTCGAACGCTGTCCGCAGGTCAGGATCAACCTGATCATCGACGGCACCGGCGCCCTGTTCGATCCCGCCGGCACCGACCTTGCGGCCCTGCGGAAGGTCGTCCTGCAGGGCGACGTCGATGCCTACGATCCCCAGGCGCTCCATGAGGGGGGCTTTCTGCTCTACCGCAACGTCCGGCGCAGCGAAGGGCTGCGCGAGCTCTACAAAAAGGTGCTGCGCAGCGACGGCGAACTGCGGGAGCTGTGGGTCACCGTCGACGAATTTTACCGCGAGTTCAACGGGCTCTCCTTCAGCGTTCAGGCCGATCTCTTCATCCCCGCCGGCGGGCGTCCCGAAACCATCGACAAGGACAACTGGCAGGCGTTTTTTCTCGAGGACGGCTCCCCGAGCGCCCGGGCGATCGTCGAGGGGGCCAACTCCTTCATCACTCCCGAGGCCAGGGTCGAGCTGCAGAAGAAGGGGGTCGTCATCCTGCGCGACGCCTCGGCCAACAAGTGCGGCGTCATCTCCAGTTCCTACGAGATCATCGCCAACCTGCTGATGAATGAGAAGGAATTCCTCGCCAACAAGGAGCGCTATGTGGCCGATGTTCTCGAGATTCTCGAGCGGCGCGCCGAGGACGAAGCGCGGCTGATTTTCCGGCGTCACCGCGAGACCGGCGGCAGTCAGCTCTACACCGAGATCTCGGCCGGCATCAGCCAGGAGATCAACGCCCATTATGCCCGGCTGTTCGCCTTCTTCCAGGCCCATCCCGAACTGTGCGACGAGCCGCTCTTTAAAAAAGCGATCGAGGCGCACATGCCGACCCTGGTTCGCCAGAGCGCCAAGTACCGTGGCCGGATCAAGAACCTGCCCCCCAAGTACCGCTACGCCATCCTCGCCAGCGAAACCGCATCATCGCTGGTATACCGCGGCGATTCGGAAGCCAGTTTTATCGAAATGCTGCGCGGTCACCTGCAGCGCAGCCTGCCTGCCTGAAAATTTCTCGATTGGAAACGCCCCGGACAGTTTTCTGCCCGGGGCGTTTTTTTTATCCGTTGATTCGGGGGATAGATTCAAATTGCAAGTGCACCACTTCAGGCCTCATCGAAGACTTCTTTGGGGGGCTGGTAGCTGCGCTCTCCCTTGGCCTCACACTTTCACAGAAGGCGGAACTGATCGTTTTGCGATCCATTTTCCGGCGTTGGCGGTTCGAACAGCTCCGTCAAATGCTCGTTGTTCGAACAAGTCTAGCTGCAATATCCACAACATCCGCTGTAACGAGGCGCCGATTTTCGAGTGGAACTTCAGAAACGACAGCACCCGGTACGCACACAGGGCAATCCAGAGTTGGTTCTTTTTTGGGGGGGGCTCGCCGGCAACTTTATGATATCGCTATGGTTTCTGATCTTGACGGCTCCCTCTGCTGGTTTAATGCGAGAATATGTTCGTTCTGTGCCATAAGCAAGAGTGGTGCAGTCGAGCTTAGCCATCCCGATTACATTGACCTCGCCCTCAGAGTCCTCATTGATTTATGCCATGATGCCGGGATTCAGTTCCGTCCCTTCACTCAAAATCGCCACGTACTCATTGTAGATGAATTTCCGGTTTCTTTTTCCGGTACCGATCTGTCGCAGAATGCCGAGGTTTTCGCAAGCGGCGATCAATGAATTGGCCTTCGTGTAACTGGCCCCGATCATGCGGGCCACGTCATTGGCAGTGACCACCGGTTGGCGCATCAGTCCGCGCAACAAGGTGAGCCCATAAGACCCTTCACCATGCTCAACCAGCCGATCCGAATCCGTCCTTTCCAAAACCTGGATTCTTTTGGTCGTCTGCAACACCATCCGGGAGACCTCACGAATTCCTTCGAGGAAAAAACGAATCCATGCTTCGAAGTTACCGTTCGTTCTGACCTGGGTCAGGCGGTCGTAATATTCCTGTTGATGGGTTTTCAGGTAGGCGCTCAGATAGAGCATCGGCTCGTCGAGAATTCCCTTCCAGACCAGATAAAGGGTGATCAGCAGGCGTCCGACCCGGCCGTTGCCGTCATTGAAAGGGTGGATGGTTTCAAACTGATAATGGAGCAGGGCGCAGCGGATCAGCGGCGGTATCGCGTTGTCCTCGTGCATGTACCGCTCGAAAGCCCCCAAGGCATCAGTCATGGTCTCAGCGGGTGGCGGAACGAATCTGGCGTTGGCGGGACTGGTTCCGCCGATCCAGTTTTGCATCCGGCGAAATTCTCCGGGAGTCAGGTGGGTGCCTCCGCCACGCACCTGCTGCATCAGCACCCCGTGAATTTCCCGGATCAGCCGCAGCGACATGGGAAAATCGTCTTCTCTGAGCCTTTTTAAACCGTGCCGCATGGCCTTGACGTAGTTGATGACTTCGCCTACGTCCACCGTCGGAACATGATCTTCATTCGCGCCCAGCACATCGACCAGAGACGATTGCGTCCCCTCGATCTGGGAACTGAGCAGGGCCTCTTTCTGAATAAATATCCCAACCAGCAGGTCGGGATTCGGCAGGATGGTTACGACGACATTCAGCGCACCCAAGGCGCGATCCGCATCGGAAAGCAACAGGGGGAGATCGCCCTCCATGCTGATTGGCGGCACGGGGGGGAGGTTGGCGGGAAAAAAGGTCGTGTACCCGCTCGGCATTTTTTTGAATTGGCCGCTGCGCATCGATTTGCCTCTCTTGTCTCGCAAGTGCGAGTTAAGAACTCTATTGAGAGGTTATATCATTTTTTTTAAAATAAGAAAGGAGAAACTTGCTCCATATCTTGCGATCGCGAGATATGGATGTTGGCGAAGCGGCCATATCTCGCAGAACAACATAATTTCGGATTCCGGGGACACCTTTGGGGAATTCCGGGGACACCTTACTTAATTGCCTTCTCCTTCGGTCCCGGCTTGCCTCGTTTAAGCGGACGGTCGAGGGACGTTTCCAGCCGATCGACAAACCCCTCTGAGCCAAGCGGTCTGCCGGTGCGTTCATGTTTCCTGATCTCGTTGATCTGTTCATCGGCAACCGATCCCGACAGAAACAAGCGCCAATCTCCCGCCAATTCCAGAAGTGGTGCCACGGTGGCCAGGCCATCATCCGTTGCCGTCAGGTGGGCCTGCGCACTGCTCCACGTCCAGGCTGACGCATCTTCCACCAGACCGGCAACGACCGGATTCATCTCCACATAACGGGCAGCAGCTAAAAGATAGGCTTCGTCCATGGGGAAGGATGCAAAGCGTCCTTGCCAGAGGTGCCCCCGCCAGTTGTTGCGGAAGTTGATCATCCGGCTGTAGCGACGATGGGCCTCGCCGATTCCGCGGCGCAACGAGTCTTCACTTTCGGGAACGGCAATCAGGTGCACATGGTTCGGCATCAGACAATAGGCCCAGATGTCGACCGAGCACTTGCTGCACCATTCGGACAACAGGGCAATATAGGCACGGTAGTCGTCGTCGCCGAAGAAGGTTTGCATCCTCCGGTTGCCCCGTTGGGTGATGTGGTGGGGAATGCCTGCTGCTATGACGCGTGCAATTCTGGCCATTGGTGAAATTTAATGGATTGAGTGGATGCCGTCAAGGGGCAATTAAGTATGGTGTCCCGGAATCGCGGTGGTGTCCCGGAATCGCGGAATCGGCTTTGGGTGTCTATCGTCAAAGGGCAATTAAGTATGGTGTCCCCGGAATCGTGTAGTCCCCGGAATCGTGTGGTTGCGGCGTCACCGCGAGACCGGCGGCAGTCAGCTCTACACCGAGATCTCGGCCGGCATCAGCCAGGAGATCAACGCCCATTATGCCCGGCTGTTCGCCTTCTTCCAGGCCCATCCCGAGCTGTGTGACGAGCCGCTCTTTAAAAAAGCGATCGAGGCGCACATGCCGATCCTGGTTCGCCAGAGCGCCAAGTACCGTGGCCGGATCAAGAACCTGCCCCCCAAGTACCGCTTCGCCATCCTTGCCAGCGAAATCGCCTCGTCCATGGTGTATCGCGGCGATTTCGAGGCCAGTTTTGTCGAAATGCTGCGCGGCCACCTGCAGCGCAGCCTGCCTGCCTGAGTTTTCAACGCCCGTTCGCCGGCGGATCGCCCCCTTCGGTCCAGCAGTCGGCGAACGGGCTTCTCTTCCTCTTCCCGCCGTGTTACAATCCCGCCCCTTCAAAACTGAAGGCAGCTCTCGCCCGCTCATTGCAGTCGCTGGAGCTCGCAGAGAAAGTCAAATGTGCCTTGCATTCAAGCTTTCTCTGTGTCCTCTGCGTGCCCGAGTGAGCTAAGCGAACGGGCGAGAGGTCGGTTTTAAGTCGTTCGTTTTACTTTTTTCACAATAAGGGAACCACCCATGGCATTGACCGATCAGCAGCTTATCCGCGTGCTCGGCTACCTGGTCGAGGAGACCGGGCTTCAAGCCGCCCAGGTTAATAATACTGTCGAACTCTTTCGCGAAGGGGCGACCGTCCCCTTTATCGCCCGCTATCGCAAGGAGCGCACCGGCGAACTCGACGAGGTGCAGATCCGCACCATCGAGGAGCGGCTGGCGTACTTCTCCGAACTGGAGGAGCGCAAGGTCACCGTCCTCAAGTCGATTGAGGAGCAGGGCAAGCTGAGCGCCGAGCTCAAGGCCCGCATCGAGACGACCCGGCAGAAGACCGAACTCGAAGACCTCTACCTGCCGTACAAGCCGAAGCGGCGGACCAAGGCGACCATCGCCCGCGAGCGCGGCCTGGAGCCGTTGGCCGAACTGATCGCCGCCCAGCTGTTGACCAGCGGGACGCCGGAGGAGGCGGCCGCGCCTTTCGTCGATCCGGCCAAAGAAGTGCCCGATGCCGCCGCCGCGCTGGCCGGCGCCGGTCACATTTTGGCCGAAGGGCTGAGCGAGGACGCCGACGCCCGGGCCCTGGTGCGTCAGCTGACCGGGGAGCAGGGGGTCTTCTGTTCGCTGGTCGCCGCCGATAAGGCCACTGCGGTGACCAAGTTCGAGATGTATTACGACTATTCGGAGCCGCTGAAGGAGATCCCTTCGCATCGCATGCTGGCCATGCGCCGGGGCGAGAAGGAAGAGGTGCTGCGTCTCTCCATCACCGCGCCCGAAGAGGAGATTCTGCTGCGCCTGAAGGCCCGGCTGCTGAAAGGGGCGAGCATCTTCCGGCCGCTGCTCGAGGCGGTGGCCGAGGACGCCTATCGCCGCCTGATCGCTCCCTCCATCGAGGTCGAACTGCGCCTGGAGGCAAAGAAAAAGGCCGACGAGGCGGCCATCGAGATCTTCGCCCAGAACCTCAAGAACCTGCTGCTGCTGCCGCCGGCTGGCAGCAAACGGGTGCTCGGCGTCGACCCGGGAATGCGCACCGGCTCCAAGCTGGCGGCGGTGGACGAGACCGGAAAGTTTCTCGAACACGTCACCATCTATCCCCACACCGGTGAAGCGCGGGTGCCGCAGGCCAAGAAAGATCTGCTGCGGATGGTCCAGGCCCACGCCATCGAGATGGTCGCCATCGGCAACGGCACCGGCAGTCGCGAGATGGATCGCTTCGTCCGTGACACCCTCAAGGAGGCAGGGCTGAAGGTCGCCGTGGTGGTGGTCAACGAGGCCGGGGCCAGCATCTATTCGGCTTCGGACATCGCGCGCGACGAATTCCCCGAGCTTGACCTGACCATCCGTGGCGCCATCTCCATCGCCCGCCGCCTGCAGGATCCGCTGGCCGAGCTGGTCAAGATCGACGCCAAGAGCATCGGCGTCGGCCAGTATCAGCACGACGTCAGCCAGAGCGCCCTTAAAAAGGCCCTCGACGCCACCGTCGAATCTTGCGTCAACTTCGTCGGGGTCGATCTCAATACGGCCTCCTGGGCACTCCTTTCTTACGTTTCCGGCATCGGCGAATCGCTGGCCCGGGCCATCGTTCGTTATCGCGATGAACAGGGCTCCTTCTATGCCCGCAAGGGCCTGCTGAAGGTTCCCCGTTTTGGCGCCAAGGCCTTCGAGCAGGCCGCCGGATTTTTGCGCATTCGCGGCGGCGTGCATCCTCTGGATAACACCGTCGTGCATCCCGAGAACTACAAGCTGGTCGAAACCATGGCAACTGACCTCGGCGTCAAACTGGCCCAGTTGGCCAGCGACGCGACCCTGGTCGCCAAGATCGACCTGAAGCGCTATGTCACTGAGACGGTCGGTTTGCCGACCTTGCGCGACATCCTCGAAGAACTGAAGAAGCCGGGCCGCGACCCCCGCGCCGCTTTCGAAGCGGTGGCCTTTCGCGACGACGTGCAGGAAATTTCTGATCTGCAGGAAGGAATGGTATTGCAGGGGACGGTGACCAACGTCGCCGCCTTCGGCGCCTTCGTCGATATCGGCGTCCACCAGGACGGCCTGGTGCATGTCAGTCACCTCTCCGATCGCTTCATCAAGGACCCCAACGAGGCCGTCAAGGTCGGCGAAATCGTCAAGGTCAAGGTGCTCGCCGTCGACATCCCCCGCAAGCGGATTTCCCTGTCGATCAAAGAAGCGCTGGGCGGGACCGGCATCAACAAGGCGGCCAGACCGGCGGAGAAAAAGAAGCCGGCGGCCGATGACCGCAGCTCTTGGGAAAAAGCAGGATTTAGAGTCAAAAAACGGTAAATGCAAAGGCGGTCTCTCGCCCGTTCGCTTTGCTCACTCGAGCACGCAGAGGGCGCAGAGGGCGCAGAGGGCGCAGAGAAAGGCAAAAACTATGGGTGAGAATGCATTAAATCAGCTGGTCGTCGAATTGAAATCGGTTGATAAGACCTTGCCCGTTCATGTAAAACAACTGCTGACTTATCTGCGCCTTGCAGACAAGCCCCTGGGTCTGCTGATAAACTTCGGCGAAAACTTGCTGAAAGACGGCATCACCCGCTTAGCCAATAACCCTCGCTTTTGATTCTCTCTGGGATCTCTGCGTGCTCGAGCGACTGTAAGGAGCGGGCGAGAGGCCGATTAAAGGAATTTTCCATGACACAAAAACTGGTTGATTTACACTTGCACAGTACCTGCTCCGATGGCTCCTACCCTCCGGCCGAGGTGGTGCGGATGGCGGCCGGGGCCGGGCTGGCGGCGATGGCGCTGGCCGATCACGACAACATCGACGGCATCGATGCAGCCATGGCCGCCGGAGCCGAGCTGGGGATCGAGGTGATTTCGGCGGTTGAGCTGTCGGTGGTCTGGGAGTCGCTGCAGGATATCCATCTGCTCGGCTACGGTTTCGATCACCACCATGCCGAGCTGCAGGGGGCGCTGAAGTATTTCCGCGAGTTTCGCGAAACCCGCAACGAGCAGATTGTCGTGCGGGTCAACGAGAAGCTGGTTTCCGAAGGGCGGCAGCCTATTGACCTCGAGGCGGTGAAGCAGAAGGCCGGCGGCACCATCGGTCGTCCGCATATCGCCATGGCCCTGCTTGAAGACGGCCACGTCAGTGCCAAGGGGGAGGCCTTTGACCGCTACCTGGTCCCCTGCAACGTCGAAAAACGCTTCTTCCCCATTGCCGAGGCGATCGAGCTGATTCATCGCGCCGGCGGGGCGGCGGTGCTGGCCCATCCCCCCTTTATTCCGGTCGAGCGGGCCGAGTTCCCGAACCTGCTTGATGCCTTTGTCGCACTGGGCCTCGACGGAGTCGAAGCCTTCAACAGCGGGGCCACCAACGACGACATCGACTGGTATATCACCCAGGCCCGTCGGCGCGGGCTGATTGTCACCGGCGGCAGCGACTTTCACGGCATCGAAGGGGAGGGGCTGGTGGTTGGCGGCGGCCGCGGCAACCTGAAAATCCCCTATGCCTGCGTCGAGGAAATCCGCCAGGCGGCCGAAAAGCGCCGCGCGGCCCAGGGCTGAGTCAACAGAAGGAAAAATCCTTGATTTGCCCCGGGCCCGGCGGCCGTGTTATTATGTGGCTTTGCGGCCATGCCTTCGGTGAATCAGGCTCACCGGTTCTTCCTTTTTTCACGGCATGGCCACCGGCTAGAAAATGAACGAAAAGGAGCAGCAATGTCCCAGGTAAAAGATGGCGATACCGTCAAAGTCCATTACACCGGCACCCTTGAAGACGGTACCGTTTTCGACAGCTCGGAAGGGCGCGACCCGCTCGAATTCACCCTTGGCCAGGGCCAGCTGATTGCCGGCTTTGAAAAGACCGTGCTCGGCATGACCGCCGGCGAGTCGCGGACCGTGAAGATCCCTGCCGAAGAGGCCTACGGCCCCTATCGCGACGAGATGGTGCTGGCCGTCCCCCGCAGCCAGTTTCCCCCGGACATGTCCCCCGAGAAGGGGATGCAGTTGCAGGTCGGCGAGAACGAAGGGCAGGGGATGCTGGTGACGATTACCGAAATTACCGATGAAGAAGTCACCCTTGACGCCAACCACCCGCTGGCCGGTAAAGAGCTGAGCTTTACCATCCAGCTGCAGTAGTTCTTTCTCTCACTGATGAGATGACACAGGGGCGGCCTGACGGGTCGCCCCTGCCGTCTTTTGGACGAAACAACATGGAAATCCGTTCTTTTTTCGCCACCGCCCCCAAGGGGATCGAGCCGCTGCTGGCCGACGAACTGCGCGCCCTCGGCGTCGAGGACGCCGCCGAAACCCGCGCCGGCGTCGCCTTCTCCGGCACCCTGGAAACCGCCTACCGGGTCTGTCTCTGGTCGCGCCTGGCCAACCGGGTGCTGCTGCCGCTGGCGACCTTTGCCGCCGATTCGCCGGAACAGCTCTACGGCGGCGTGCGCGCCATCGACTGGAGCGAGCATCTGGCCGCCGAAGGAACCCTGGTGGTCGATGCCAGCGTCTCCCACTCGCAGATCACCCATTCGCACTATGCGGCCCTGAAGGTCAAGGACGCGGTGGTCGATCAGTTTCGCGACCGCAGCGGCGTACGCCCTTCGGTCGATTCCGAGCGCCCCGACGTGCGCATCAATCTCTACCTGCTGCGCGACACGGCGACCATCAGCCTCGATCTTTCCGGCGACAGCCTGCATCGCCGCGGCTACCGCGACGAGGGGGTGCTGGCGCCGCTCAAGGAGAACCTGGCGGCGGCCATCCTGATCCGGGCCGGCTGGCCCGAGATTGCAGCCGCGGGGGGGGGCGCTGGTCGATCCCATGTGCGGTTCGGGGACCCTGCTGCTCGAAGGGGCGCTGATCGCCGGGGATATCGCCCCCGGGCTGCAGCGCCCGTATTACGGCTTTTTCGGCTGGCGCGGTCACGATGCCGCCCTCTGGCAGCGCCTGCACGACGAGGCCAGGCAGCGGCGCGTCGCCGGCCTGTCGCGGATCCCGACCATCGTCGGCTTCGACGCCGATCACAAGTCGGTGCGGGCGGCCCTGGCCAATATCGATCAGGCCGGGCTGCGCGAAACTATCCACGTCGAACGCCGCGAAGTGGCCGCCCTTGAAGCTCCGTCCGGCAGCAAAATAGTCAACGGGCTGGTGGTGGTCAATCCCCCCTACGGCGAGCGGCTCGGCGAGGTCGAAGCGCTGAAAGAATTGTACGGTACCCTCGGCGATCGCCTGAAAGAACATTTTACCGGCTGGAAAGCGGCGGTCTTCACCGGCAACGTCGAGCTGGGCAAGAAGATCGGCCTGCGGGCCAAGCGCATGCATGCCCTCTACAACGGCGCCATCGAGTGCAAGCTGCTGCACATCGAGGTGCAGCCGGAGAACTTCGTCGACCGCCACCGGGCGCCGGCCCCGGTCCAGCTTAGCGAAGGAGCGGCCAGTTTCGCCAACCGGTTGCGCAAGAACCTCAGGACCCTCGGCAAATGGGCCAGGCAGGAAGGGATTTCCTGCTACCGCCTGTACGACAGCGACATCCCCGAGTACGCGGTGGCCGTCGATCTTTATGATGGCCGGGTGCATGTGCAGGAATAC
>NZ_JBFHGD010000093.1:0-12580 GCF_041583255.1 Trichloromonas sp.
GCCTTCATGGTCGGGCTGATCACCGCCGCTATCGGCGGACGTCCGGGGATGATCTCCGGCGCTACCGGCGCCCTGGCGGTGGTGATGGTCGCCCTGGTTGCCGATCATGGCGTCGAATACCTGTTTGCCGCGGTGGTGCTGATGGGGATTATTCAAGTCGGCGCGGGGGTGCTGCGCCTTGGCAAGTTCGTTCGCCTGATCCCTCACCCGGTGATGCTCGGTTTCGTCAACGGCCTGGCGATCGTCATCTTTCTCGCCCAGCTCGGCCAGTTCAAGGTGGCCGGCGCCGGCGGGGGGGTGCAATGGATGCAGGGGCCGGCCCTTTACCTGATGCTCGCGCTGGTGGCGCTGACCATGGCGATCATCTACTTGCTCCCCAAGCTGACCATGGCCTTCCCCTCGGCGTTGGCGGCCATCCTGGTGGTGACGGCCCTGGTCCACGGACTGAACCTCGATACCCGCACTGTCGGCGATCTCGCCTCGGTAGCTGGCGGCCTGCCGTCCTTTCACCTCCCCCTGGTGGCGCTTACCTGGGAGAATTTCCTGATCATTCTCCCCTACTCGGTGATTCTCGCCTCGGTCGGCCTGATCGAATCGCTGATGACCCTGACCCTGATCGACGAGATCACCGAGACCCGCGGGCGCGGCAATCGCGAATGCATCGGCCAGGGGGTCGCCAACGTGGTCACCGGATTTTTCGGCGGCATGGGCGGCTGCGCCATGATCGGCCAGAGTATCATCAATATCAACTCCGGCGGTCGCGGTCGTCTCTCAGGCATTACGGCCGCCCTCTGTCTGCTCGGTTTCATCGTCTTTGCCTCAGGCCTGATCGAGATGATCCCATTGTCGGCCCTGATCGGAGTGATGTTCATGGTGGTGGTCGGCACTTTCGCCTGGTCGAGCCTTCGCATTCTGCATAAGATTCCCCGCACCGACGCCCTGGTGCTGGTGCTGGTTTCGGCGGTCACGGTCTTCACCGACCTGGCCATCGCCGTCGGCGTCGGCGTGATCGTCTCGGCGCTGGTCTTCGCCTGGCAGAACGCCCGGCGCATCTACTCCGAGATTTCTACCGATGCCGGGGGAGTGAAGACCTACAAGCTGCACGGCCCCCTCTTCTTCGGCTCGGTCCGCTCCTTCCACGACCAATTCACCCCGAGCGAGGATCCCGACGAGGTGGTGATCGATTTCCGCGGCTCGCGGGTCTGTGACCACTCGGGGCTCGAGGCGGTGAGCAGCCTCACCGAGCGCTACCTGGGGCAAGGGAAGAAGCTGCGCCTCAAGCACCTCAGCGCCGAATGCCGCACCCTGCTCGACAAGGCGGGCAGCATGATCGAGGTCAACGTCATCGAGGACCCGCGCTACCGGGTGGCGGTGGACAAGCTGGCTTAAGACGTTTTTCCGTCCATTATTCAGATACCCACTCCCATCAATACAACAATGGGCGGCCAACCGGCCGCCCATTGTCTATTGCTCGCCCGGAAGAGTATCCGGGGCAATGATTCCTGACCACGCCCGACGTTCAAAGCGGAGAGCGCACCGGCTTGTCTTTGCATTGTCTTGTGCTAGAAGTTAAGGGAAGCACATAAATTTGACGATAAAGGAGACAACCATGTCCATCGCCAAGGTCATCGAGATTCATTCTGAAGGGAAAACCATCGAGGCGGCAACCAATGCGGCGCTGTTGGAAGCCAGCAAGACGATCGATGAGATCCGGAGCCTCTACATTGAGGACATCCAGGCCATCGTCAAAGACAACAAGGTCGACAACTACCGGATCAACGCCAAGATCACCTTCGTTGTCAAGCACTGACCCGCACCGAGACCAGCTAAAAGAGCGGCGGCCCGAATTACAGGGCCGCCGCCTCGAAGGTATTGCACGCACCGACAGCTCCGTCGGCCAGGCTGAATTTGAACCAGCGGACCCGCTGGGCCGAGTTGCCGTGGGTGAAGGAATCGGGGACCACCCGCCCACGGACCTGCTGCTGCAGCCGGTCGTCGTCGATGGCGTTGGCGGCGGTGAGGCCTTCTTCGATGTCACCACTCTCGAGCAGCTGGTGCGACCGGTCGGCGTGGTTCGCCCAGATGCCGGCGAAGCAGTCGGCCTGCAGTTCCAGCCGTACCGACAGGTCGTTGGCTTCCCGCGAGGAGAGGCGACGTTGCGCATCATGCCCCTTGCCGGAGATGCCGAGCAGCGTCTGCACGTGGTGGCCGATCTCGTGGGCGATCACGTAGGCCTGGGCGAAGTCGCCGGGGGCATGAAAGCGTTCACGCAGGTCGCGGTAGAAACTGGGGTCGATGTAGACCTTCTGGTCTGCGGGGCAATAGAAGGGGCCGGTCGCCGCCTGGGCGAAGCCGCAGGCCGACTCCACCGCACCGGTGAACAGAACCAGGGTCGGTTCGCGGTACTGGGCGCCGGCCTGGCGGAAGATCGCCTGCCAGGTGTCCTCCGTGTCGGCGAGGACCACCGAGACGAAATCCCCGAGTTCCTGTTCCTCGGCGCTCAACGGTACATCGACACGCTGGCTGGGCGCCGGCAGCGACCCGGTATTCTGCATGACCACGCCCGGGTCGACGCCGAAATAGAGCGCCACCAGCACCAGCACGATCGTTCCGATGCCCCCCCCTGCCGCCTTGCGCGAAACGCGCATCCCGCGGCGATCTTCAATGTTCGAACTTCTGCGTCCAGCTCTCCAGCGCATGCCTGATCTCCCCTGATTGCAACCGGCAAATGACTCGCCGGACAGTGCGTTGGCGGATAATTTTCATCAACTTTATCATGAGGCAATAACACGTCAAACGCCGCAGACACGTGCTGGGGATAGAAGCGAAACGCGGGCCGGCCCGGTTCCGACGATAAACGTCCCGCCCATTTTGCGATTGCGCTATCGCGTCGGCGCGGATTTTTGCCGGCAGAACGGTCGGCTGGAGGGGCGATGGGCAGCTTAGGGATTAGCAGACCCTTGCCTGGCTGCAAATCAGCACATTGACCCTTGCATTCTTCGGGCATTTTCGTAATGGTAGTAGGCAATTGTCTATGCCTTTACACGGAGCGCCGATGTTTCGACCCGATCGCAGAACACCGCCGCCCGGGCGGGTAGCGACACGCTGGTTCCTCTTTCTGACTTTTTTTCACCTGTTGCCGGTGCCCTGGTGGCTGGCCGTGGCCGCCGGCCTGGCGCCGGCCAGTTTCCTGCTGCTGGGCGGTCTGGCCAGCCTGTTCAACAGCGATTCCGACTCCCTGGCTTTTGCCGCCCTGCTGCTGGCCCCGGCGCTTGTCGCCGGGCTGGTCATCGCCCTGCTGGCGCTGCTGCTCGCCGCGGCGATCGGCAAGGTCAAAAGACCGCTGGTGCGCACCCTGACCCTGCTGGCGCTACTGGCCGGCGGTGTCGCTGCTGCGCTGCTACCGATCTATCTCACCGGCAGCCACAGCGGCGGTGAGGCCCTCAGCCTGCTCGATTTTTTCCGGCTGCTGGACGATTATCGCGTGCCCCGGGCTGCTGCCGTTGGCTACTGCAGCGGCCTGCTCCTGCTGCTCGGCCTGCTGCTCGTCATGCAGCACCGGCCGCAGAGCTTTCCTGCTCTCCCACCTCGTCTCGGTCGCCGGGTCAGCTTCGCTGTTCTGATTTTTCTGGTTGCGTCCTTGATCTGGGGCCACCGCGTCATGCTGGTCATCTACCCCCTGGCCGAACTCGGCTTCGCCTCGCAGCAGTACCGCCTGGCCAAAACGATCAGCGCGGATTCCGGGAGCGCTTACCGCACCGGTTCCGACAGCCGCAAGTGGCTGATCCGCGCTGCCGAACAGGGGCATCAGCGGGCGGCGCTGGATTTGGCCGAGCATCCTCTCTCCGCGGAAGACAAGCTCCACTGGCTGACCCTGGCTGCCGAAGGCGGCCTGGCCAAAGCACAGTACCAACTCTACCGCCTGCTGCTGCGCGGCGGCGCGGACGGCGACTCTGCATCCGCCGGCAAGTGGTTGCAGGCTGCGGCCGCAGGCGGCGATCCGTTGGCTCAGTACGATCTCGGCAAAGCCTGTAGCAACGGGGATGAAGCGCTCGGCATCGGCAAGGCCCCGGCCAGGGCCCGCAAGCTGTGGGAGCAGGCCGCATCGCAGGGACAGGCTCAGGCCGCCGGAGAACTGGCTTACCGCTATCACCTCGGAGCCGCGGGCTTTAAGCGCGATCCGCAGCGCGCCATCGAACTCTACCAGCAGTTGGCCGAACTTTACGCCAGCGGTTCGATCGACCTGCGGCCGAGCCCGCAAATGGCCGCCGGAGCTCGCCAGCAGGCGGAGCAGATCGCCGCGCTCGAGCAACGGGTCGCGCAGGGGGACAGCGCCGCCCTGTTCGAACTCGGCCGCCAGCTGATCGATGCCGGGCGCGACAACCCGCAGACCGTTGCCGAAGGGTTCGCCCTGCTGGAGCAGGCGGCCGAATCCGGCCATTCCGAGGTGCGTTATTTTCTCGGCGCCGTCTTCATGTTCGGCAACTACGGCCAGCCGAAGGATCCGCAGCGTGGGCGGCACTGGTGGGACCGGGCGGCGGAATTGAACCATGTCAAGGCGATGGAGTACCTCGCCAAGGCATACCAGGGTGGGACATTCGGCGTCAGTGTCGATCTGCTGAAAGCAAAGGCGCTGACAGCGAAACTGGTCGAGGCCTACCGCGACGGTCGCTACGGGGTCGATCCGGACCCGCAGCAGGCTGACTACTGGAGCCGCGAACTGAAATATTTCGACCGGCTCTTCGATATCGCCGGCGGTAGCTACCAACCCCTTGACACCCTGCGCTCGCAAGCCGAGTCGGGCGATGCCGCCGCTCAGTACCAGCTCGGCCGGCAACTCCTCGTTTCCGGCGCTGCCGCCGATCGCCAGCAGGGCCTGGAGCTGATCGAACAGGCCGCCGCTGCGGGGGATGCCGAGGCCCAGTACCGGCTGGTCAGCTATTTCGAGAACAACCTGCACATCATGCGCGATGACCCGGAGCGCGGCGTCGCCTTGCTCACCGCCGCCGCCGAGCAAAACCATCTTCCGGCCATGGCTGCCCTGGCAATCGCCTACAGCAAGGGGCGCTACGGCCTGCCGCAGGATTACCGGCAGGCGAAAACCTGGTACCAGCGGCTACTCGCCGTCCATGCCGGTGGCCGGTATCTCGGCGAGATCGACGAGCGCTTTCTCGCGTTCCAGCAACGGCAGCTCGATTACGCTGAGCGGGCCCTGGCCGCGCAACTGCTCCGAGAAGAGCGCATCGCCAATGCCTCCCCCATCGAGCTGCAGATCATCGCCATCGAGGACCGCCACCGCAAAGAGTATGAGCGGGCGGTCAACGCCCTCGACCGGCGAGACGGCAGCCGCGAAGGGATGGCCCGTTTCCGTGCCGAGGTCGAGCGCTTGCGCCAGCATTCTCTGGAACTGCGGGAGCAGGAAATCCAGAAACTGAAACGAGCGGCTGCAGATTGAGCGATGGGAAGGCGCATTTTGAATTGGCCCCTGTTTACCGATGTGACCATCCGTTCGGCGAGCTTTGCCAAACAGACCCGTCCCTTTGTTGCAAAGACGTGGTAGCATGACTTCCGTGGCGGCAAGGGGCCTTATTAATCCAGCTGTGAGCGGAGAGCAAGATGCACCTTGTTGCGGTACATGATTGGCCGAAAGACGAGGCTGCGGTTGCCAAAACCATCGCCGATACGCTCGGCATCCTGGTTTTCGAAGCCCGGCAAAAGATCTCTGGCGGCGGACCGGCGGTGCTCGCAAATTTCGCCGAACCTCGCCAGGCCGAGGCGTTGGCGGTCAGGCTTTCCCGGGAAGAAGTGCCGGCGCTGGTGATCGATACCCTGGCCGTGCGCAACCGCAATGCGCCGTTTAACGTCCGCCGTTGCGTGTTGAAAACGCAGGCGCTGCGGCTTGAGTCGGCCGCCGGAGAAACCTGTGACATTGACTATGACACCATCGAACTGCTGCTGGTCGCCACCTGCAGCGCCGGGCAGATGCAGACCATCGGCAAGGTGACGCAGCGCAAGTTCAGCCTCGGAAAAACCCTGCTCGCCGGGGGGGTGCCGATGACCAAAAAGGTGACGAGCACACAGACGGTGCTGACCGAAGCGCGCGACGAGACCCTCTGGCTCTATGCCCGTGGACAGACAATGGTGATCTTCGACCGCGCCGCGATGAACTACGATGGTCTCGGCGAGGGGATGAAGATGACCCGCGAACTCAATTTTGCCCACCTGAAAAACGAGCTGCGGCGGCTTGCCCCGCAAGCAGGCTTCGACGATCGCCTGCTCAGGCGGGCCGCCCTGGTCCGTGTGCTCGGCCCGGCCCTGAGCCCGGAGGCCGACCTCGACTTGGCGTTCGAAATCCTCGCCCGCAGCCTGCGGGGCAAGTCTGATTCGGGCCCCGACAGCAGGTAAGGCAGGAGCTTGGATATACGCCTCAGCTTGACCGGTGCCGGTCCGCGACAGTCTTGACAAACACGACAGGATGGGTGTAACACTTCTGGCAAAGCGATGATCCGAACGTTTTCGACAACAAGGAACTTGTTGATAACAATTGCCATGCAGCTCAGGGTTCTCCTCAGTCTCCATATTTTCGTACTTGCTGTCCTGCTCGGCTCTCTGCCGCAGACAGCAACGGTTTTTGCCGCCCGCAACGGTCTTTCCTGCACCGGGCTGAAGGAGGCCGGCCCCCGGGTTGCCGGCTGTTGGGCGTTCGAGGCGGACGGCGACGACCTCCCCGATATCTTGCCGGCCTGCGGCGCCTGCCTGCCGCAGCTTCCTGCCATCGCGGCGCTGTCCATCGAATGTCTCCAGCATCCCGCAGCCGTGTCTCTGCCGGCGCTCTGGCCTCATCTCTGTCGACCTCCGCCCCCATTTCTTGCCTGACCCGCCCGGTTTGTTGCAGACCTTTTTGACGGGGACAAGGTTCCCGCGCAGCGCTCTTCCCGCGATGGAAGGCGCCTTCATTGTCGAGTATTTACTGTGCCAACCTAACTGTTGACCAAGGATCAGACCATGGATTCCGTACAAAATCGTTTTCTCACCCTTGCCGAGCAGCTCGGCGGGGAGGTGATCGGTCAGCCGCAGTTGATCGAGCGGCTGCTGATCGCCCTGCTCGCCGACGGGCATCTGCTGGTCGAAGGGGCGCCTGGGTTGGCCAAGACCCGGGTCATCCGCTGCCTCGGGGCGCATCTGGAGGGGAGTTTTCACCGGGTTCAGTTCACCCCCGACCTGCTCCCCGCCGATCTCACCGGCACCGAGGTATTTCGCCCCCAGGACGGAACCTTCGCCTTTGTGCAGGGGCCGCTCTTTCACAACCTGATTCTGGCCGACGAGATCAACCGGGCTCCGGCCAAGGTGCAGTCGGCGCTGCTTGAAGCGATGGCCGAGCGGCAGATCACCGTGGGGCAGACCAGCTATCGTCTCGCCGACCCCTTCCTGGTCATGGCGACGCAGAATCCCATCGAGCAGGAGGGGACCTATCCGCTGCCCGAAGCCCAGCTCGATCGCTTTTTGCTGCATGTGCGGGTCGACTACCCTGCGGTGGAGGTGGAACGGCAGATTCTGCAGCTGGCCCGCCGCGAGGCGGCCGCGGACAATCTGATTGAGCCGACCGCGCCTGCGCCGAGCTTTGCGCGGATCACGGCGACCGAACTGCGCCAGGCCCGCGCCGAGGTGCTTGAGCTGTATCTGTCCGATAACCTGCAGGAATACCTGCTGCAGATTGTGCTGGCGACCCGCCCTTCCGGCCACTGGGGGGAGGATCTGGTGGGGCGCATCAGTTATGGCGCCAGTCCCCGGGCGACCATCGCCCTGGATCGCTGCGCCCGGGCCAGGGCCTGGCTGGCCGGCCGCGATTATGTCCAGCCCGAAGACATCCAGCAGCTCGCCTTCGACGTGCTGCGCCACCGGCTGGTTTTGAGCTACGAAGCCGAGGCCGAAGGGATTACTCCCGATCGGGTGGTCAGCGAACTGCTGGCCCGCATTCCGGTTCCCTAAGGGCGAGTGCCGATGAAATTTAACCGAGTTTCGATCAAGAGCGCCGCCCCGGTCTCCCCCGTGAAAATCGACCTGCCGCGGCTGCTTGCCCTGCGGGGCATCAGGGGGGCGGGGCTGCCCGCTTCCCGGCATCCCTCGGCGATCCGCAGCGGCGGCTACCGCTCCATCTTTCGCGGCCGGGGCATGGAGTTCGCCGAGGTGCGTGCCTATCAGCCGGGGGACGAGGTGCGCAACATCGACTGGCGGGTGACGGCGCGGCGCGGCGAGGTGCACACCAAGCTCTTTCACGAGGAGCGCGAGCGTCCGGTGCTCTTTGTGCTCGATTACCGTCGGCCGATGTTTTTCGCCACCCGCGGCCGCTTCAAGGCGGTGCTCGCTTCGGAAATCGCCGCCATTTTGGCCTGGCATGCCCAATCCTCGGGCGATCGGGTCGGTGGATTTCTCTTTTCCGAAACACAGCACTGTGAGCTGCGCCCGGTTGGCGGCCAGCGCGGGGTACTGAAGCTGCTGCAGCAGATGGTCGCTGATCCGGCTTGGCAGCGCCCTCTGCACGCCCCCTTTGAACCGCAGCAGCGGCTGGTGCGGACCATCCAGAAGCTGCGCCGGGTGGTGAAGCCGGGCAGCCTGGTCTTTTTGCTGAGCGACTTTGCCCAGTGGGATCAGGCCGTGGAGAAGGAACTCGCCCTGCTCGGTCGCCACGCCGAACTCACCCTCGGGTTCTGTTACGATCCTCTCGAAGCCGAGTTGCCCGCCGCCGGCAGCTACCGTCTCAGTGATGGGCAAAAAGATTTGACCATCGCCACCGGCGAGAGGGCCACCTGCGAAGAGTACCGGGCGCGGTTTGCCGCCCATCGGCAGCAGCTGGAGCGTTTCTGCCTGCTCCACCGGGCCCGCTTGATTGCCCTTTCCACCGAGCAGGACCCCGCCCAGTCGCTTCAGGATGCGACATTTTTCAGGAGAATGCCCGATGCCCGGCGTTGATCCCGCCGCCATTGCCGAGGCACTACCGTTGCGGGATATCCACTTGCCGCTGGCACCGGGCTTATGGCCGCCGGCACCGGGCTGGTGGCTGTTGACCCTGCTGTTGGCGCTGCTGATTCTTGGATTCTATCTGCTCGCCCGCCGCGCTCGCCGCTTGCGTTACCGCCGCCAGGCCCTGCGGCAACTAGCGGAACTGGAAGCCGATCGGCAGCTCTCCCCGGCAGCGCTGCTTTCGGCGCTTTCGGCGCTGTTGCGCCGCGCCATGCTCTGCGCCTTTGACCGCGAGGAGTGCGCCGGTCTCACCGGCGAAGCCTGGCTGCGCTTTCTCGATCGGGATCTACGGGATGCCCCTTTCTCCACTGGCCACGGTCGCGTTCTGGGGCAGGGTCCCTACCAACCCGAATGCGACTTCGACCGTGTCGCCCTGTTGGCGCTCTGTCGACGCCGCCTGAAAAAACTTCCGGCCGCCCCCCGCCAGCGGAGGCGAGCATGATCCAGTTCGCCTGGCCCTGGGCCTTTTTCCTGCTGCCGCTCCCCTACCTGGCGTACCGCTTCGCGCCGCCGGCGTTGGCCGCCGAAGAAGCGGCTCTGTGGGTGCCCCAGCTGGAACACTTTGGTCTCGCCCGCCATCAGCAGGGGAACCGCCGCCCGCGCTGGGCGCTCTTTTGGGCCCTCTTCTGCTGGTTGCTGCTGCTCGTCGCCTGCGCCCGCCCCCAGTGGCTCGGCGAGCCGGTGGAGTTGCCCGTTTCCGGGCGCGATCTGATCATGGCCGTCGACCTCTCCGGCAGCATGCAGGTTGAGGATTTCGAACTCGGTGGCCGGCAGGTCGACCGCCTGACCGCCCTCAAGTCGGTGGCCGTGCCCTTTATCGAGCACCGGGTCGGTGACCGTCTCGGGCTGATCCTTTTCGGTGAGCAGGCCTATGTCCAGGTGCCGCTGAGCTTTGACCGTGCCACCGTCCGACAACTGCTCAATGAGGCCGCCATCGGCCTGGCCGGCGACCGCACGGCTATCGGCGATGCGATCGGCCTGGCGCTCAAGCGTGCGGAGGAAGGTGAGGCGCGGCGACAGGTGCTGATTCTGCTCACCGACGGGGCCAACACCGCCGGAGCCCTGCCGCCGCTCAAGGCGGCCGAACTCGCCGCCCGCAAAGGGCTCAAAATCTATACCATCGGCATTGGCGCGGACGAGATGGAAGTGCCGGGTTTTTTCTTCTCCCGCACCGTCAACCCGTCGAGCGATCTTGACGAGAAGAGCCTCAAGGCGATCGCCGAAACGACCGGCGGGCGGTACTTCCGTGCCCGCGACCGGGCCGAACTGAAGAAAATCTACGGCCTGCTCGACCAGCTCGAGCCGGTCGAGCGGCAGCAGGACGTCTATCGACCGGTAACCGCACTCTTTTTCTGGCCTCTCGGTGCGGCCCTGCTCGGGGCGGTGTTGTTGATACTGCGGGAGCTCCTGCCCGCGCTGCGGAGAAAACCATGAGCGACTTTCATTTTCTGCGCCCCCTGTGGTTTCTGGCGCTGCCGCCCCTTTTGAGCCTGCTCTGGTTCCTTTGGCGCCGCCGGCTGCGCAGTCGCAGCTGGCAGGAGGTCTGTGATCCGGCCCTGCTGCCGCACCTGCTGCTGGGTCGTTCCCGCCGCCGGGCCAATTGGCCGCTGTGGCTGCTGCTGGCGGCGCAGCTGACGGTGGTGACCGCCCTGGCCGGGCCGACCTGGCGCCGGCTCCCCCAGCCGCTCTTTCAGCAGCAGTCGGCCCTGGTGATCTGCCTCGACCTTTCGCGTTCCATGCAGGCCGCCGATCTCAAGCCGAGCCGACTGGTGCGGGCGCGATTGAAAATCCAGGATATTCTGCGCCAGCGGCGCGAAGGGCAGACGGCCCTGGTCGTCTTTGCCGGGGATGCCTTTGCCATTACCCCGCTCACCGCCGACTACCGGACCATCGAAGCACTGCTGGGAACCTTGGAACCGGAGCTGATGCCGGTGCAGGGGAGCGCTCCGGCTCGGGCTCTGGCCCTGGGCGCCGAGCTGCTGCAACAGGCCGGAGTCAAGCACGGAACCCTGCTGCTGGTGACCGACGAGGACCGGCCCCGCCTGGCCGAGGCGGCGGCCCGCCGGCTGCCGGAGCAGGGGATGCAGCTGCAGGTGCTCGGCGTTGGCACTCCGGAAGGGGCCCCGATTCCCCTGGCCACCGGTGGATTTTTTAAAGACGGAGCCGGGAATTTGGTGCTGCCGGGTCTGGATGAGCCCGGTCTGCGGCAGCTGGCCGAGGCCGGCGGCGGCAGCTACCGGCGACTCAGCATCGACGATGGTGATTTTCACGCCCTGCTGGCCGGTCTCGAGAGCCATCGCCTCGATCAGGCCGAGACGACGCAGAACCGCCTGGGTGATCGCTGGGAGGAGGCGGGCGTCTGGCTGCTTTGGCCGCTGGTGCTGCTGGCGGCCTGCGCCTTTCGTCGGGGCTGGCTGGCGGTTCTTGTCCTGCTGCTCCTTGCCCCGCCGCAGTCTCATGCTTTGAACTGGCAGGACCTCTGGCAGCGTCCCGATCAGCAGGCCGAAGCCGCCTTTGCTGCTGGAAAGTACGAAGCCGCCGCCGACCGCTTCGAAGACCAGCGCTGGAAGGCGAGCGCCCTCTACCGTGCGGGCCGTTATGACGAAGCGCTCAAGGCGCTGCCCGACTCTGAAGGGGGAGACGACTGGTACAACCGCGGCAACGCCCTGGCCCGCACCGGACAGCTTGCCGAAGCCCTCAAGGCCTACGATCAGACTCTCAAGCTCAAGCCGGGGGACGAGGATGCCCTGGCCAACCGCAAGCTGGTGGAGCAGGCCCTGCAGCAACAGAAAGAGCAACAGCAGGACAAGAAACAACAGCAGCAACAATCCGACGGCCAGCAGGGGGATAAAGAGCCCGCGAGCGCCGACGAGAAACCGGATGCGCACCAGAACCCG
The DNA here is from genome assembly GCF_041583255.1 of Trichloromonas sp. Classification (NCBI taxonomy): domain Bacteria; kingdom Pseudomonadati; phylum Thermodesulfobacteriota; class Desulfuromonadia; order Desulfuromonadales; family Trichloromonadaceae; genus Trichloromonas; species Trichloromonas sp. Next base: position 11,919 of record NZ_JBFHGD010000093.1, read on the forward strand.
CAGGGCCAAAACGGTAGTGATAAACAGGGGGAGGATGGCACGCCCAGCCCGGAAACATCCGCGGAGGGGAAGCAGACTCCGCCGCCGGAGGAACAATCCGCCGAGGAGTCCAACAGCCGCCCGGAGCAGGCCGACAACGCCCAGTCCTCCTCCGGGCAGGAGCAGCAGCAGGCCCAGGCACAGAAAGCTGAGGCGGGCGAGGAGCAACCGCCGCAGGACGACGCTCAGGCGGTAGCCGACAGTGCGCCGCCAAGCGCCGAGGAACGGGAGCTGCAGCAGTGGCTGCAGGGGATCCCCGATGACCCGGGCGGTCTGCTGCGGCGCAAGTTTCTTTACCAATACCGCAGTCGCGGCGGGCAATTGGAGACGGATCGACCATGGTGAGACGATATATCTTAATGGCTCTGGCCCTGTTGCTGCTCTTGCCGCCTGCTCTTTTCGCGGCGCAGGTCACCGCTGTGCCCGACCGTGACCGGCTCGGCGCCGGCGAGAGCCTGCAGCTCGAACTGCGGGTCAACGGCAGCCCGGATGACGATCCTGATCTGGCCGTTCTGGAGCGTGACTGGGAGATTCTCAACCGCTCGCAGAGTAGTCAGATGCAGTTGATCAACGGTAGTTTAAATCGGTCGCTGGTCCTCTCCCTGAGCCTGATGCCAAGACGC
>NZ_JBFHGD010000094.1:0-12510 GCF_041583255.1 Trichloromonas sp.
AGTTGATGTTTTTCAGCTCGGCGCGGGTGCCGAACTCCTGCTGTCCCCAGGGGCGCACCGAGACGTTGGCGTCGCAGCGGAAGGAGCCCTCCTCCAGGTTACCGTCGCAGACCCCGAGGTAGACCACGATCTGGTGGAGTTTTTTCAGGTAGGCGATGGCCTCGTCGGAGGAGCGCATGTCCGGCTCGGAGACGATCTCCAGCAGCGGCGTGCAGGCCCGGTTGAGGTCGACGAAGGAGGCGCCGGCGGTGTCCGGGGAGTCGCCGTGCACCAGCTTGCCGGCATCTTCCTCCATGTGGATGCGGGTGATGCCGATGGTCTTGGCGCCGCCTTCCTCGGTTTCGATCTCCAGGTGGCCGTGCTCGCAGACCGGCAGCTCGAACTGGGAGATCTGGTAGCCTTTCGGCAGGTCGGGGTAGAAGTAGTTCTTGCGGGCGAAGACCGAGCGCGGGGCGATGCTGCAGTGGGTCGCCAGGCCGGCCTTGATGGCGCATTCGACCGCCTGCTTGTTGAGTACCGGCAGCGCTCCGGGCAGCCCCAGGCAGACCGGGCAGGTCTGGGCGTTGGGCGTCTGGCCGAATTCGGTCGAGCAGCCGCAGAAGATTTTGGTCTTGGTGGTCAGCTGGACGTGGACTTCCAGTCCGATGACGACTTCATATTTGGATTTCATGAATAACCTCGTGATTGGACCGGATCAAATGCTCGGCGCCTTCTTGTGCCAGTCGGTGGCCTGCTCGAAGGCATAGGCCGCCTGCAGGATCGTCTCTTCGCCAAAGGGCTTGCCGACCAGCTGCAGGCCGATGGGGAGTCCGGCGCCGGAATGTCCGCAGGGGAGGCTCATGGCGCAGGTGCCGGCCAGGTTGACCGGGATGGTGAAGATGTCCGAGAGGTACATCTGCAAGGGATCTTCGGCCTTTTCGCTGAGCTTGAAGGCGGCGGTCGGGGCGACCGGGGTGAGCAGCACGTCGACCCCGGTGAAGGCCTCGAGGAAATCCTGGCGGATCAGGGTGCGCACCTTCTGCGCCTTGAGGTAGTAGGCGTCGTAGTAGCCGGAGGAGAGGGCGTAGGTGCCGAGCATGATCCGGCGCTTGACCTCGTCGCCGAAGCCGGCGGCCCGGCTCTGCATGTACATGTCGATCAGCCCCTTGCCGTCGTCGACCCGCTTGCCGTAGCGCACGCCGTCATAACGGGCTAGGTTGCTTGAGGCCTCGGCGGTGGCGATCAGGTAGTAGCAGGCGACCGCGTATGGGGTGTGGGGGAGGGAGACGTCGACGATTTCGGCGCCCAGCTCGCGGTAGGTCTGGATGGCCGCTTCAATCGACTGCTTGACCTCGGCGTCGAGGCCGTCGATGAAGTATTCCTTCGGCAGGCCGATTCTGAGCCCCTTGACCCCCTTTTTCAGGTTTTTCCGGTAGTCGGGGACCGAGGCGTTGACCGAGGTCGAGTCGGCGTTGTCGTAACCGGCCACGGCGCCGAGCAGGATGGCGGCGTCTTCCACGTCGCGGGTCACCGGGCCGACCTGGTCCAGCGACGAGGCGTAGGCGATCACCCCGTAGCGGGAGACCCGGCCGTAGGTCGGCTTGAGTCCGACCACCCCGCAGTGGGAGGCCGGCTGGCGGATCGAGCCGCCGGTGTCGGTGCCCAGCGCCGCTACCGTCTGCAGCGCCGCCACCGCAGCCGCGCTGCCGCCGGACGAGCCGCCGGGGACGCAGTCGAGGTTCCAGGGGTTGCGCACCGGGCCGAAGGCGCTGTTCTCGTTGGAGCTGCCCATGGCGAACTCGTCCATGTTCAGTTTGCCAAGGATTACGGCGCCGCTCTCCTTGAGCTTGCGCACCGCGGTGCCGTCATAGGGCGGGATGAAGTTGTCGAGCATCTTCGAGGCGCAGGTGGTGCGGACGCCCTCGGTGACGAAGATGTCCTTGAGCGCCAGCGGGATGCCGGTCAGCAGGCCGAACTTGCGCTCGCCGCACTCCTTGGCCAGCAGTTTGTCGGCCTCGGCCGCCGCCTTGCGGGCCTGCTCGGGGCAGACGGTGATGAAGGCGTTGATCTGCGGGTTGCTCGCCTCGATGCGGGCCAGGAACGCCTCGGTGAGGTCCATCGAGCTCAGTTCGCGCTTGATCAGCTTGTCGTGCAGCGCGTGGATGGTGAGATCCGTCAATTGCATGGGGGGCTCCAGTTATATTCAGGCCAAAGGCGACAAACGCCGCGGGCCGATTTATTCGATGACCTTGGGCACCCGGAAACAGCCGTTGCCGGCATCGGGAGCGTTCTGCAGCGCCTTGTCGACGCCGAGGGACGGCTTGACCTGGTCGGCCCGGAAGGCGTTTTCCATCGGCACGGCGTGGGCGGTCGGCAGGATGCCGTCGGTGTTCAGTTCGGTGAGCTGTTCGACGTAGCCGAGAATGGCGTCCATCTGCCCGGTCAGGGCGTCGAGTTCGTCGTCCTTCAGTGCCAGTCGGGCCAGCTTGGCGACGTGCTCGACCTCAAGGCGGGTGATTTTCATATCTGCGACCTCTATTCGGGGATGTTGGAGCAACAGGCAAGCCCGCAGACTAACATGGAAAAGACCGTGCTTTCAAGTTTTATGGCAGGGCGCCGGGCGCGAAAGGTCGGGCCGTCGGAGGGGGAATTCGCTGTGGAGGGTGAAGGATGAACCCTTTGCGTGCCGCTGAAAAAACAAAGGCCCCGCCTTGCGGCGGGGCCTTTGTCGGCATATGCGGACCACAGGGGGGTGGGCCCGTTTGCTATGCCATTTTTACTTCTTGCGGGCCCACTTGGCGTTGTTTAGCGGGTCGCCTTTGTAGCCCAGTTCCTGCCAGGGCATGCGGCCTTGGTCGCCGTGGCAGTCGAGGCATCCGAGCGCCTGCTCCTTGGGCGATACCATGTGGTTAATCCGCCAGTACATAACCGTGGGGGCGAAGCCGTATTCGCCGCTGTAGTCGAGGCCCGAGGCCTGCATGCCGAGGGTGGCGGCCTTGTTCCAGTCGAAATCCTTCCAGTAGCCGCCTTCGCCGAAGACCTTGGCGGTGATGAAGATGTTGTTCTTGCTGTCGTAGATCTGCTTGCCGCGCATGACCTTGAAGGGGTAGATTTTCGCGGTTTCGTCCTTGATGTCGCCGAGCGGGTAGGCCAGCCTGGTGATTTCGTTCGGATTCATTTTGTCGCCGCGGGTATAGGCGCCGCTGTGGCCGTTGTACCAGGCATATTCGGGAACGACATTCTTGCCCCAGACGAAATCCCCTTTTTGCTTCAGGTAGGTGTGCATGCCGTACTGGTCCAGGTGCTCGCCGGGGCGGTTTTCGCCGGCCGTCGACCAGTCCCACGCCAGCTTGGTGGGCATCTCCTTGGCATAGAAGGGGATGTGGCAGGTCTGGCAGGCGACCGTGGTCGCGTGCTGGTTCAGGCGCGACTCCTTGTGGGGGGCGGTTTCGTGGCACTCTTCGCAGCCGAAGTGGTTCTTGCCGCCGGGGGAGACGCCCATCGAGTTGCCGCTGATCTGGTGATCCTTGGTGATGTGACAGTCCTGGCACTTGAAGTCGTTGCCGTCGGTGGCCATGTGCACGTCGATTTTGCGTTCGGGGTAGGCCATCGAGGAGTCGAGGTCGCCGTGCTTGACGGCATCGCCGCCGCCGCCGAAGAAGTGGCAGCTGCCGCAGTTGTCGCGGACCGGTTTGCCGACGTTCTGGGCCACATAGAGCAGGTCGACGTTTTTGCTCGGATTGCCGGCGCCGGTCGATTCCTTGGTATAGGTGCCGGTAGTGTCGTGGCAGATCAGGCAGTCAACGGCGGTCTTGGCGGAAAAGTCGAAGTTGTTGTCGGTCCAGCCGTAGCCGGCGTGGCAGCTGGTGCAGCGGGGCTCGTTGCCGGCGATGGAGGTGCAGAAGTTGTTGAAGGCGTTTTTCTTGCCGCGCGCAACCGTTTTGCCGTTGACGTTCTGGGTGATCGCCCAGGTCCAGTGGCTGGTCTTCATGAAGTCGTCGGCGTGTTTTTCATGGCACTCGAGGCACTGCTTGGTGGCCTCGGGGCCGCTGCTGATCGGTCCGATGATGAATGCGGTGTGCCCGCCCAGGCCAGCCAGGGCGGGATGGGCGATCAGGCAGATCAGGATCGTCAGGGCCAGGACGACGGCTGGCATGCGTGTGCTGTGCATCGGTTTGTACCTCCGGATGATGGTTTGTATTCCCGCGAGTTGCCGGTCTTTTCCGTTTGTATGCGCAAAGGCATATGTATGATAATCATCGCTGTGTGACATGTCAACAATTTTATATATTGAAATATGGATTATTGATTGTCTCAGCCGGTACGGTGGCTGAAAAGCCGGTTCTCATCCGATGACTTTCAGTTGCATTTTCGCCAGGACGAGCTACAATTAATTACTATGACGTCTCGCCGGAGGGCGGGCGGGAGAATAATATAACCCAGGAGATTTATATGAAAAAAGTGCTCGTTGCGGTATCCGTCGGAGCTATGTTGGCCAGTGGTTGTGTCGCCCCCCAGAACAAAACCCAGTCCGGTGCTTTGATCGGGACCGGCGTAGGCGCTGCCGTTGGCGCCGGGCTTGGCCAGGCGATCGGGGGGGATACCAAGGGAACGCTGATCGGTGCCGGTATCGACGCCCTGGCCGGTGGTCTGGCCGGTGGTTCCATCGGGCGTTACATGGATAACCAGGAAGCGACCATGCGGCAGCAGCTGGCGGTCGTCGAGGGGGCCAGCGTCCAGCGTCAGGCCGACATGCTGGCGGTTACCTTCAAGTCCGATGTGCTGTTCGATGTCGGTTCTTCAGCCGTCAAGCTCGGTGCCCACGACGAACTGATGCGGGTGTCGCAGGTGCTCAACCAGTATCCGCAGACCACGATCCTGATTGCCGGGCATACCGACAGCACCGGCAGCGAAGAGTTGAACCAGCGGCTTTCCGAGCAGCGCGCCCTGTCAGTCAAGAACACCCTGGTCGGCCAGGGGGTCAACGCGATGCGCATGACCACCATCGGTTACGGCGAAGGCCGGCCGATTGCCGACAACTCGACCGATGCCGGCCGGCAGATGAACCGGCGGGTCGAGATCACCATTACCCCCAACCGGGCCCAGTAGTCGCCTGAGCCGGCTGGTATCAACATGAAAAAGCCCGCTTCCAGATGGTCTGGAAGCGGGCTTTTTCATGTTTGACTGTCGCGCCGGAAGCTATTCGTCCTTCTTGTCGTCGAGCTCTTTTTTCTTTTCGTCCTGGGTCTCGTCGCCTTCTTTTATCCCCTGTTTGAAGTTGCGCAGCCCCTTGCCGAGGGCCCCGCCGACCTGGGGAAGTTTGCCCGCGCCGAAAACAATCAGAACAAGAACGAGAATAATGATCAGTTCCTGGGTGCCTAATCCGAACATGGTGGTTTCTCCTTTAACCGAGGTGTAAATAAAATACACCCGTTGTTGTAAAAACTCAATGACAACCTGCGCCCGGGCAGGTGCGGCCTGGAGGCAGGCGCAGCAGCAGTACTTCGATTTCTTCTCCCGCACTCAGGTCGGGGCTGCCGACCGCCACCGGGAGCAGCGCCTGGGATCCCTGGATGCTGCGGTTCTGGCCGGAGCTCTGGCGGTTTGAGGGGGTGAAGAAGTAGCGACCATCCTTTTCCTGCAGTTCCCCCCATAAAAAGCTCTGCCGGTTGCCGCCGCCGGAAACCGGTTGGGCGAGAGTCGCCCGCAGGCGGGCAGGCAGGGGGTCGGCATGCCCGCAGAGCCGGCGCAGGGCGGGGCGGACGAAGAGTTCAAAGGTGGCTGCCGAAGCGGCCGGATTGCCCGGCAGGCCGAACACCGGCGTCTCTCCGGCCAGGCCGAACAGTACCGGCTTGCCCGGCTTGATCGCCACTTTCCAGAAGCCGAGTTTGAAGTCGTGCTGTTTCAGCGTCTCCTGAACCAGGTCCCGGTCCCCCACCGAAACCCCGCCGGTGGTGATCAGCAGGTCGGCCTGCAGCCCACGGGTGATTTTTTCGTCGAGTTCGCCGGCGGTGTCCCGGGCGATACCCAGGGGGATGAGGGTGCACCCCTCCTCGCGCAGGCGGGCGGAGAGCAGGTGAAAGTTGGAGTTGACGATCTGCCCCGGACCGGGCGTCTCTCCCAGTTCGACCAGTTCGTCGCCGGTCGACAGCAGGGCGACCCGGGGCGCGGGATGAATGCTGACCCGTTCGATGCCGGCAGCGGCGAGCAATCCCGTTTCTCCCGAGAGGACCGGCGTCCCCGCCGGCAGCAGGAGGTCGCCGCTGCGAAATTCGCCGCCGCGTATGCGGACATGCTGGCCGGGTTCGGGCGGCAGCCTGAAGACGATCTCGTCACCAACGATGTCCACGTCCTCGATGGGGACGACGGTATCGCAGCCGTCCGGCAGCGGCGCTCCGGTCATGATCTTGATTGCCTCGCCCTCGGCGATCGGCTGGTCGCGGTAAGCCCCTGCCGGGAGGAAGCCGGCCATTCGCAGGCGGCTGCCCGTGGCCTGCCCGCAGCAGCGGAAGGCGTAGCCGTCCATCGCCGAATTGTCGGCCGGGGGGAGGTCCCAGCGGGCACAGGCCGGGGCGGCGAGCACCTGGCCGAGAGCGTCGGCGAGATCGACCTCAACGGCCGGCAGCGGGCGCAGGGTTTCCAGGACAATCCGAACGGCTTCGGGGTAAGTCAGCATGGGGTGATCTCCAGGGGGGGGGCGTAATCAGCGCAGGAAGCGTGCTTCGATAAAATCGGCCAGGGCGGCGATGTCGTCAAGATCGAGCAGCGGCACATCGAGCTCCAGCGGTTCGTCGGAAGCCACGGCGATCAGCGAAGGATCGTGAAACTCCCCCCGGCAGAGCAGTTCGCGGCGGCACTCTTGCCGGTGGATTTCAATTTTGGGCAGGCTGCTGCGCTTGAACCCTTCGGTCAGCACGATGTCGACATCGGCAAAACAGGCGGCCAGGGTGTCCTCGATGGGCGGTTCGACCTGGTACCGCTTGACCATGGCCATTTTTTCCGGCGAGCTGACCACGGTGGTGTCGGCGCCGGCCTGGGTGAAACGCCAGGAATCCTTCCCTTCATGGTCGATCTCGAAACGGTGGGCGTCGTGTTTGAGGGCGCCGATTTTGTAACCGCGGGATTTCATTTCGCGGATCAGTTTTTCGACCAGGGTGGTTTTGCCGGTGCCGCTTTTGGCGACAAAGGATACGACGGGCACGGTCATGGCTTTTCTTTCTGCGGCCTTTGAATAATCCTGGGGCGTGTTGATGTTGGTCAGGGCTTTTTGCCAGTTTTCGGGCAATTCGTCCTCAGTAACGATTCGCACTCGCAGCTGAGGGTAAATGTCCAGAATGCGGAAGTTGCCGTCTTCAAGCTGCCGCCGCATGATCTCCATGCAGTTCTTGCTGTAGCAGGCGAACAGCGGCTCCAGTCCGGCCGGTGTCTGCGGCAGCACGACGTCGTATCGGTGGCGCTGTTCTGCCAGGCTGCGGATCAGGGTCGCATCGACAAAGGGCATGTCGCAGGCCGAGACGAAAATGTACGGGGTGTCGGCATGTTTCAGCCCGGTGTAGAGGCCGCCGAGGGCACTCCCCGGGAACTCGTCGGCAAAGGCGGGCAGGTCCGGGCGGCTCAGGTCCGGGCGGTCGCCGGCAATCAGGCTGCTGGCAAACAACTCGGAAAAAACGCCGGCAATGTTCTCGAACAGGGAGGTGCCGCCGATTTCGAGCGTGGCCTTGTCGCGGCCCATGCGGCTGCTGCGGCCGCCGGCCAGGATGACCCCGGTAACATCGTTGAGCAGGGGTTGCAGGATTTGGGGAGGTTTCGTCATAACGGTGCAGATTATAGAGGACTCCAGGGTGTACAGCAAGGCAAATGGCCGATCCCGGTTTTCAGTCATCTTCAAAAAAAGGGCCGGCGCTAAGGCCGGCCCAGGGAGGTGAGAACGGACGTTCTCAGCTAGTGGTCCTTCATTTCGAGGTCGAAGACCTTTTCAGCCAGGGTGTAGAGGAACATGCAGGTGGCCATGGCGCCCAGCACGATGCCGTACTCAGCCAGTGAAGGGGTGTATGACAGCAGGCCATTGACCACGCCGTCGCTCCCCTCACGCATCGGCACGATCTGCCCGGCAATCACCAGGTCGTAGCGCATGAAGAAGATGCCGACCGTACAGAGAGCCCCGGCGACCATGACGCCGAAGGGGGTGCGGCATTTCTTGTTGAGCAGGATCAGCACCGGGGCGATCATCCCGATCAGCACTTCGAAAACCCAGAAGTTGAAGGCCATCGGCCCGGTCAGCACCGCCATGGTGGCTTCATACTTCTCCGGCGGCCTGCCGTACAGGCCGGGGATGATTTTCCAGACAATGAAGAAGATCAGGATCATCAGGAACAGCGCCTGCAGTTTGGCCAGGGTGTTGAGAAACTGCGGGTAGCGGGCCGGCAGCGGGATTTTGCGGAACTGGTAGTTGTAGTAGACGATGATTGAAATCAGCGCGCCGCCGGAAACCAGGGCCGAGAGGATAAAGTACAGCGGCAGGAACGAACCGTGCCAGTAGGGACGGGCCTCGAGCAGGCCGAAGACGCCGCCGAGGTTGGAGTGCGCGGTGACGGCGGCGATGAAGCCGAGAATCCCCATGGTCATGGCGCCCTTGTGATGATTTTTCATCAGGAAGAAAAACTCGCCGATGAGCAGCACCAGGTAGACTCCGTACAGGGTTCCCATCCACCAGATCGGCGACTCGAAGTTCGGCGTCAGCAGTACGTAGATCGCCATGCGGATCGGGTGGTTGATCTCCATGGCGATGGTGCCGAATCCGGTCAGCAGGGTGATGATCGAGAGCAGGATGGCGCGGCGTCCGATCAGTTCGAACTGCTCGATGCCGAACACGTGCCCGAGGCTCGAGACCAGGCACAGGCCGGTGCTCGAAACGACGAAGAAGACGTAGGTCGAGATGAGAATGCCCCAGGGGATCTCGCGAGAGACATTGTACATGTGGGCGTGCCCCTTGGTCAGGACCATCAGCGCGGTGCCGGCGCCGATCAGCATGCCCAGGCCGAGGAGGGAAAACCAGAGCAGTTCTCCCGGTTTCTTGGTAAACGATGCCATGGTTCGCTCCTTAGATCAGATAGAAAAGATGCGGTTTGGTTCCCAGGCTCGCTTTGATTACCCGGTGGGGGTATTTCGCAAGGAGCTTGGCCGCTTCACTGGTCGGGTCGTTGATGTCGCCAAAAACCCTCACCTTGGTCGGGCAGGTGTCGACGCAGGCCGGAACGCGGCCGGCGAGGATGCGGTGCTGGCAGAAGGTGCACTTGTCGACCGCCCCGATCTCCTCGTTGTAGTAACGGGCATCATAGGGGCAGGCGGTCATGCAGTACTTGCAGCCGATGCAGCGGTTGTCGTCCACCGTGATGATTCCTTCTGGACTTCTTCCGGTGGCGCTGGTCGGGCAGACTTTTTTGCAGGGGGCGTTCGCGCAATGCATGCACTGCCCCGGAGTGAAGCTCTGGCCGAGGTTCGGGTACTGGCCGCGCACTTCTTCTTCGGTCACCCAGTTGCGGTGATTCTCCCGCCCCAGGGGGACATGGTTTTCCGCCTTGCAGGCGACCGTGCAGGCCTTGCAGTCGATACACCTGCGGGTGTCGAGTACAATGGCATACCGCTTTTCATTCATGATTCAGGCTCCTTATCGTCTCGCCGGTCAGGCCGGAAGGATTTCAACAAAGGTTTCGTGCATGGCCACGTTGCCGGAGATCGGGCAGTACTTCTCTTCGATCAGGGCGGCGTCGCTCCCCCCCTTGCCGTAGATGTTGGTCTGGGCCTTTGACAGCACGCCGAAGCCGTGGGCCATGTAGACGCTGTCGGGTCTTACTTTCTGGGTGACTTCCAGTTGCAAGGTTTCCTCGCCGACCGCACTGCGCACCTTGACCCGCTGCCCGTTTTTCAGCCCCAGCTTCTCTGCTTCGCGAACATTCAGCCAGAGGGTGTTTTCCGGCATGATTTCGTGCAGGTAGGGGTTGTTGGCGGTGGTGCCGTGGGTGAAGAAGGCATGGCGGCCGACCAGCAGGCGGTAGCGATTGGAAGGAACCGTCACCGGGCTGGTGTAGACCGGCAGCGGGTCGTGACCGTTTTCAGCGTACTTTTCCGAATAAAGCTCGATCTTGCCGCTCTTGGTTTTCAGGCGGGTTCCCCTGGTCCGGCCGTATTTCGGCTCGGAATATTCGTAATAAACCCCCTTGGTCTTGAGGTCTTCAAGGATCTGCGGGTTCTTTTTCACCTGGTGATGGATGTGTTCTTCCATGGTGAAGTCGAATTCGGCATAGATTTCATCGCTCAGGCGCTTGGCGATGCCCTGGATGATCCAGAGGCTCTCCTTGCTTTCAAACATCGGCTCGATGCAGGGCTGGCGGAAAGCGACCACCGGCACGATGCCGCCGAGGCATTCGAGTGGATCCTGGCGCTCAAGGTAGGTCGCCTCGGGCAGGACGACGTCCGAATACCAGGCGGTGTCGCTCATGGTGATGTCGATGGTGCAGATGAAGTCCATCTGTTCCATCAGCTGGATGCTCTTGGCCCGGTTCGGCACCGAGGCCAGCACGTTCTGCTTGTAGACCATCATCCCCTTGATCGGGTAGGGATCGGCGGCCAGGGCGCGGTCGCGGAAGGCCGGCCAGGAGCCGTCCTTCTCCGACAGGTAGGTGACGTCATCGCCTTCCAGCCGGCCGGGGATGTCCTCGTCGTACCAGGGGGCGATGTAGTCGTGCTTGGTCAGGGCGATGCAGTCGTTGGGCATCATGCCGCCCTTGGTGTCCCAGCTGCCGACGATGGCGTTGAGAATCGCCATGGCCCGGCGCATCTGGGTGTCGTTGGCCATGAACGATGAGCGGCGGCCCTGGTAGTAGACGGCCTTGGGCGAAGCATTGGCGAACTCGAGAGCGATGCGGCGGATATCTTCGGCCGGGATTTCACATTCGGCCGCCGCCCATTCGGGGGTGTAGGGGACGATGTGCGGCACCAGCTGCTCGAAGCCGATGGTATATTCCTCGATGAAATCGCTGTCGTATACCCCTTCGGTGATAATCACGTTGATCATGGCGAGGATGAAGGCCATGTCGGTGCCCGGTTTGATCGGATACCATTCGTCGGCCTTGGCCGCGGTCTTGGTAAAGCGGGGGTCGAGATAGACCAGCTTGCGCTTGCCGCCGGCGCCCGTGAGCATGTCGATGGAGTCAGGAGTCATCAGCGCCTCGCTGCGGTTGGCGCCACTCATGATAATGTAGTCGGCATTCAGCACATCCGGGGTCGGGTTGGTGCCGAAGGTGGCGCCGAACCCCTGGATGTTCGACGACAGGCAGAGGGTCGGGTGACGGACCGTGTTGGGCGAGCCGTAGCACTCCGCCAGCTGGGTGAAGAAATGTTCGGAGAAGGTCCCCTCGGTCGAGGCGAACATGACGCTGGCGCGGGAGTGTTTTGCCGCGATCTCGTTCATGTTTTTGGCCACCAGGTCGAGGGCCTCTTCCCAGCTGGCCCGGCGGAACTTGCCCTCGCCGCGCTTGCTTCCTTCGACGCGGATCAGCGGGTACTTGAGGCGATCGGGATCGTACACCACCTTGGTGCCGGCGTTGCCGCGGGCGCACAGCATGGCCCGACTTTTGACATAGAATTCGGGATTGGGGTCAAGTTTTTGAATGACGCCATTCTGTACGCGGGCGATGACACCGCATTTGTTGACGCACATGCCGCAGCTGGTCAGGACGTCCTGTGTCGCCAGGGGGGTTACATTTCCAACATGTCCGTCCTTGGCCAGAGCTTTGAGAACCTTCACCTGTGATCCGACCGCTACCGTGGCCAGGGCGCAGGAAGAAAGGCCCATAAAGCGCCGCCGGCTCAGTTTTTTTTCAAGTAGGCGAGACACATTCTTCTCCTTTGCTTGGGGTCTATTTTGTCGGGTCGCGTGGGCAACCTGCGGTTTGCATGGTCCATCGAGCGATGCGTCAAGCGTATCCTCGATAAATTGTTTATCAAGGAAATATATAAATATTGATGTTTGCATGAAGCGGGCCAAGTGTTTGCGCCGGAGGTCATGGTTTTTTTGCGGGCTAATGCGTAGAAATTTTTGATTCCAGTGGTTTTCAGTGGGCTTGATTGATTTCTTAAGGACCAAAAAAGTACGTCAAATGACGGGCCGATACGTGAAATCGCGATATATGTATATTGTGAGACATTGTTGAACGCAGCGGTTTGGTTTGTGCGCCTGTTTATCCCGGGACCGATAGTAGAAAGGTCAACAAGGGGAGCGGATCGGGGGCGGATGAAGTCGATCGTGTCTGTCACAGGAGAAGTCCAGAGTTCTGCCGCGATGAAAAAAGGGGAGACCGAAAACGGTCTCCCCTTGGTGCTGCAGATGGAGCGGGTTTAGAATTTTACGGTCAGAGACGCGTTGAGGTCCCACACCTTGTCGAGAGCCGGGAACATGGAGAATTCCTTGCCGTCCTGAACGTCCTTGACTTTCTTCGGCAGGCCGACCGGCGAACCGCTGCCGGTGTACTC
>NZ_JBFHGD010000095.1:0-12482 GCF_041583255.1 Trichloromonas sp.
GACATCGATCGACTCCATGGTCGGCTTGACCGGCGGTTCCTCCAGCACCCCCTGCCATGCGTCCTGCGCCTTGCTGCTGAAGGCCACGGACGCCTCGACCGGCCCACGGGCGTACTCGAGCACCCAGTCGCCGCCGGAGCGGGAGTTGCCGGTCAGATCATCGCTGGCGGCGACGTCGGCGCCGGTGAGCAGGGCGAGGCTGTCGACAAAAGCCTGGCCGTTCGGCCCGGCCGCCAGGTCGCAGCCGTAGAAGAGCAGGTCGGCGTCGCCGGTCAGGGCCTGCTGCCAGCCTTCAAGCTGGTCGGCGTAGCGGTCGAGGGTGGTCAGGTTGAGGCTGGTGTTGCCGAGGGTGACTTCGCCGCTGGCACCGTGGGAGACGATGTGAACGGCGGCGATGTTCAGCTGTTGCGCGAGATAGCGGCTTATCTGATCAATGCCGTTGGCGTCGGCATCGAGGATGACGACGTCGAACAGGCGCCCTTCGGTGGTCTGGGCGGCCAGGTCGTCGATCAGCGGCTGGTAATCGGCGACCCCAGCATCGACAAAAACCACTTCACGGCGAACCGACTCGCTCACCTCGCTCGTCTGGCCGTCCGCCTGGCCGGGCTGCAGCGGCGTATGCAGAATAAAATCATTGGTCGCCGCAAACGCGCTGACATCCGGCGGCGGAACCGCATCGGCGCTGAACAGCAGCCGCGGCTCAAATGACTCAAGACAAAATCTTGACATCAGTTTTTTTGACATGGCGCCTCGGGCTCCGTAACTTGACCGTTTATGAAAAAAATCAAAAACTGGTTTGCGGTACGCTAAATGCCGCTAGTGCACCCCTGCAAACAACTGAAGCGACAGGGTTAAGATCTTGTATTTGCATGGTTTGTCTTGCGATATAAACTAATGAGGGTCGCAGGACTTCGGCAGAAACCGCCCTATAACTGTTTGACTCTCTGCCGCTGCGATGATACCAATACATTTCATTATAGTTTAAGAAAAATATAACCTGCAAAAAACTATCCAAAAACAGGCCAATTAGCAAGGATAAATACTGGCTTATTTATTGCTTACCTTGAATGGGTCGGGCTCTTTAAAGATGCCGCCTGACCCATGAAATGTTATTGAACAAATTACCAATCTGTCACCTCTGCCCCATAATCAGCAGCACCAACTAAAGAATGCTTTCAAAGACAGGCGATTACAAAATGACGCGTTATCTCCTTCTGTTTGCATGCATGCTCGCTCTTGCTCCCGGGCCTGTCGACGCCGAGCCCCTGGCTGAATCTCCGATCCAGCAGAAAGCGTTTCTCTGGAACCACAACCAGGGAATGCCGCCGAACCCGGAAGCGGCCCTCGCGGCTGCCGGGCTGGCGCTGGAAAACCGGACGCCGAGGACGGTTGCCACAGGCGACCAGGGGCCGGCTACCCCGCTGGCCCTGGCCGACCTGGTATCGCTGGTCGTTGCCGACAACCAGCAGATCAAGGGGCATGAAGCCCAATGGGGTATTCAGAAAACGGGGGTGGACAAGGCCGCTGCCATCTTCGAACCGGAGTTCGTCACCTCGCTGAGCCTGGCAGATAGAAGCCAGAAAAATACCGTCGAAGAGGCCGCCAGCAGGCAGTTCGAAAGCATTTACGCCGAACGCAACTGGGACTATAATGCCTCGGTCGGGGGCCTGCTGCCGACGGGCGGCAAAATCAACCTGGGCTATACCTACCGGCGCCTTTCCAACACCCTGACCCGAACGCTGACCGATGAAGACCGCGAACACCAGATGTTCCTCGGTCTCTCCCTGACCCAGCCGCTGTTGAAAAACGCCGGTATCGACGCCACCAAGGCGGGTATCCGCGTGGCCGAAACGGAGTCGGAGGTGGCGTTTCAGGAATACCGCCAGGGGATGATGCGTACGGTCGGTGAGGCAGCCGCGACCTACTGGACCTTTTTTCAGGCCCAGGAAAAGCTCCGGATGCGCCAGGATTCGCTGAACATCGCCGAGCAGCTTCTCAATGACAGCCTTGAACGCTACCGCACCGGCAAAATGTCGGAGACCGACGTGCTTGAAGCGCGAATCGGGGTGGCATCGCGGCGGGCACTGCAAATCGAGGCGCGCCAGGAGCATCACGAAGCGATGAACCGCTTGCGTACCCTGATCGCGCTGGCGGCCGGGCAGGACACTCCCCGGCTCGAAGCGACCGAACGCCCGCACCTGAGCCAGGCGGCACCGGATCGCCAGACCCTTATGCGGCGTGCGTTCAAGCTGCGCCCCGAATACCTGGCCACGCAAAAGAGAATCGATCGGGCCGGCATCAAAATCGCCTATGCTAAAAACCAGCTCTGGCCCGAGCTCGACCTGAAGGCGAGCTACGGTCTCAACGGTCTCGATTTTTCAAGCGGCGACTCCTGGGACCAGATCGAGGGGCAGGATTTCGACGACTGGTCGGTCGGCCTGGAACTGCGGGTTCCCCTGCAGGGAAACCGCGACGGCAAGGCCGATCTGCAGAAGGCCAAGCTGGAACAGACCCGCGCCCTGCTGATGCTCAAATCGATCGAAGTCGAGCTGACCAACAACATCGACACGGCGATGCACAATATCCGCAATGCCTCAGAGCAGCTTGGTTATGCCGTCAGCGTAGTCGAAATTCACCAGCAGCTGCTCGACGCCGAGCAGGCGCGGCTTGGAGCCGGCCGCAGCAACAGCCGCCTGGTTCTTGAAAAAGAGGAGAATTTCCAGAAAGCCCAGGAGGCCGCACTGAAGAACCTGGTCAGCCTGCAAAAAGCAATGCTGGATCTTGAAATTGAAGCTGGATCGATACTTGCCAGTAATGGCGCAGAAATCATGGAGGTTGAACTTTGAAATTTCTCGATACCCGACGTGGCAGTACGCACTTTGGCCGAAACCTCTTCTCGCTGGCCCTGCTGACCGCCCTGCTCTTCTGCGGCCTGCTGATGCCTGCCCCGGCAAGTGCCGAACCGCTCGCCATCTCCGGCATCACCGAGCCCTACCAGGACGTGGCCCTCGGCATCGCCGTGGCCGGCCGGGTGGCCAGAATCCATACGCCGGAAGGGGCAATAGTGGCCAAGGGGGATATCATCCTCGAGCTTGACAAAAGGCTTGAAGAACTCGAAACGGACAGGCGCCAGCTGATCTGGAAGAGCAAGGCCGAGGTCGAGTCTGCCGCCCGCCAACTGAAAACCCTGGAAACCCATCTCAAATCGACCCGTTCCCTGTACGATGCGACCGGCTCGGTCAACCGTGAAGAGCTGGAGAACCAGGAACTCGAGTACGAACTCACCCGCGGTGAGCTGGCCCGGCTCGAAAGCGCCGAGAAACGGGAAGAAATCGAATACGGCATCGCCAAAGAGCAACTGGGCAAAAGAAGCCTGCGAGCGCCTTTTGCCGGGGCCATCGCCGAACTGCTGGTCGGCATCGGCGAAAACTGCGAACTGGACAAGCCGCTGGTGCAACTGGTCGACACCAGCCGCGCCTATTTTGTCACTAATATCGAACTGAGCACCCTGGCCGGCCTCAAGAAAGGGCAGACGGTCGAACTGCAGCTGCAGACCGGCGGCGACCCGGTCAGCAAGAAGGCCGAGATCGTCTTCATCAGCCCGGTGGTCGATCCCGCCAGCGGACTGAGAAAAGTGAAGGCGCTGTTTGACAACCAGGACGGCAAGGTCATTCCCGGCGTCACCGGAGTCATGCTGCTGCAATAACCGGGAAAAAAACCGCTTTGACTACCCAGACAACCATCGGCTCCCTGCATCGTTTTTCTGAACATCCGGCCAGGTTCTGGCCGGCATACCTGGACTTTGCCTGCCGCCATGGCGGCGCCGAAGCCGCCCTGCTGCTGGCCAAAAAAGCTTCTCCCGGCGCCTGGAAAACCCTGCTGGCCCTGAGCGTTGCAGGCGACCCGCTCCCCCTTTCACAATCCCTTCTCAATGCTGCCGAAAAGCTCGCGGATGCGGCGCTGGAGACGGGCAGCGCCCGAACCGGCAGCGCCCCCGCCGGCGAGGCCCTCGCCGCCATCGTCCTGCCGGATGAAGACCCCGCGCAGCTCCGGGTCGCCCTCTTCATCTTCCGCACCGCCGATGACGCCGACCTCGACCGGGCCGTTGAACGCCTGCAGCTGATTGCCGACGCACCCGCCGTCTATCAGCGCCAACGCTCGGCAAGCCAGTCACTGAAGGAGGTGGCGAGCATTGCCGAAACGCTGGATGTCATGATTCTGCTCAACGGCGAAACGAGCTACCTGGCTGCGGCCATGACGCTGGCTAATGAAACCGCCGCCCGCTACCGCTGTGCGCGGGTCAGCCTGGGATGGTGCGACAAGGGGCACATCCAGCTGCAGGCCATCAGCCACATGGATCGCTTCGAAAAGAAAATGGACATCGTGGCGAGCCTCGAAGCCGCCATGGAGGAGGCGCTCGACCAGGACGAGGAAATCCCCTGGCCGCTGCCGGCCGGCAGCACCGTTGTGGCTCGCGACCATGCCCGCTTTGCCGCAGAACAGAACCTGGCGCATCTGTTGTCGGTCCCCATCCGGCTCGATGGCGAACCGGTCGGCGTACTGACCTGCGAGAGGGACGATCGGGCCTTTTCAGAGGAAGAAATCGGCGGCCTGCGGATTCTCTGCGACCAGGCCGCGCGCAGACTGGGCGACCTGAAGGCAGCCGACCGCAATATCCTGCGTAAACTTGGCGACGACCTGCGCCAGCGTTCAGCGAAACTTCTGGGGATCGAACATACTCTGGTTAAGCTGGCCGCCGGGCTGGTCTTTATCCTGCTGCTGATCTCCCTGATTTTCAAACTTCCCTATCGTGTCGAAGCGCCGTTCCTGCTCAAAAGTGAGGACGTTCGCCAGGTGTCTGTCCCTTTTGAGGGATACATCGACGAAGTGCATGTCCGAATCGGCCAGCAGGTACGCCAAGGCGCCCCCCTGCTCTCCCTCGATCCCGGCGACCTGCTGCTCGAAGAAGCCGAAGCGACCGCCAACCAGGTTCGTTACGTGCGCGAGGCGGAGAAAGCTCGGGCCAGGAACGTGCTGGGAGAAATGCAGATCGCCCAGGCGCAGGCCGACCAGGCCAGGGCGCAGCTGGAGCTGGTTCGCTACCGGCTGAGCCAGGCCGAACTGCGCTCCCCCATCGACGGCATCGTTGTCGATGGCGATCTCGAAGAGCTGCGCGGCGCACCGGTAAACAAAGGGGATATCCTTTTCAAGGTCGCCCGCCGCGAAAACCTCTTTGCCGAACTCAAGATCGACGAACGGGATATCCACGAACTGGCGATCGGGCAGCCGGTCGCAATCGCCTTTGTCAGTCAGCCGCAGCTTAAGTTCGCCTTCACCGTCGACCGGATCGACCCGGTGGCCCGGGCGGACGAGGAGGGCAACCTTTTTCGCGTGCGCGCTGTCACCGATGAAAGCCTGGCCGCCTGGTGGCGTCCCGGCATGAGCGGCATCGCCAAGGTCGAAATCGGCAAACGGCGAATCGCCTGGATCCTCACCCACCGCACCGTCGATTTCTTGCGCCTGCGGCTGTGGTGGTGAGTAACGTTGGAACAAGCCGCTCTGGAATAGAAGCAAAATGCTCTCTCTCGCCCGCTCATTTCATTCGCTCGAGCGCGCAGAGAACACAAAGGGAAACCTGAGTAAAACAAGCCCTATGCCTTTTTCTGCGACCTCTGCGAGCTCGAGTGAGCATCGCGAACGGGCGCTAGACGATTTTGAAGTCCTCGACAGGTACCAACTCTTATGAGCACCGCAGGAAAAACATTCAGCGAATCCTGGCACCGGGTAGCCGACCTTAGGGTCAGCCTGCGCCCGACGGTGCGGATCCGCAAGCAATGGTTCCGCGGTGAGCAATGGTACGTTCTGCATGACCCGTTCAACAACACCTTCTTCCGCCTGCGCCCCGAGGCCCACCAGCTCGCCATCCGGCTCCATCCCGGCCGTACCGTATCCGAAGTGTGGGCAGACTGCCTGGCCCGCGACGCCGACGGCGCGCCCGGCCAGGAGGATGTCATTCAGCTTTTGGGGCAGCTCTATGCGGCCAACCTCCTGTTCTGCGACCTGCCGGCCGACAGCGCCCGGCTCTTCGAACGCTATGCGGATCGGCGCCAGCGGGAAATCCGCTCCACCTTCCTCAACCTGATGTTTTTTCGCGTGCCGCTGATCGATCCCGAAAAACTGCTGCGCCGGCTGTCGCCGCTGATTCACTGGATGACCGGCCGGGTGGCGGCCGGGCTCTGGCTGCTGCTGATCCTGCTCGCCGGCATGACGGTGATCGGACACGCCGACGCCCTGGCCAGCGAAACCAGGAACCTTTTGGAGTTCGACAATCTGGTCCTGCTCTATGGCGGCCTGGTGCTGGTAAAAATATGGCACGAATGCGGTCACGCCATGGTCTGCCACCGGTTCGGCGGCGAGGTGCATACCATGGGGGTCATGCTGATGGTATTCACCCCCCTGCCTTACATGGACGCCACCTCAAGCTGGTCCTTCCGCAGCCGCCGACAGCGGATTCTGGTCGGGGCCGCCGGAATGATATTCGAACTCTTCGCCGCCTGCTGCGCCGCCCTGTTGTGGGCCAACACCGGCCCCGGCGCCCTGCACAGCCTGGCGTTCAACATGATGTTCGTCGCCTCGGTATCGACCCTGGTCTTCAACGCCAACCCCCTGCTGCGCTACGACGGCTACTACATCCTTTCCGACCTGATCGACATCCCCAACCTGCAGTCCCGCTCCCTCGCCCAGCTCAAGTACCTGGGCGAGCGCTACCTGTTCGGCGGCCGGGATAACAGCAGCCCCGCGCACAGCCGTTCGGAAACGGCCTGGCTCTCCGGCTACGGCATTCTCAGCGGCATCTACCGCGTCGTCGTCTATGGCGGCATCATTCTCTTCGTGGCCGACCGGTTCCTGCTGGCCGGATTGATCATGGCCGTTGTCTGCATCTTCAGCTGGGGCGTTCGCCCGATGGCGAACTTTGCCAGGTATCTTGCCACCAGCCCGAAATTGGCAAAAACACGGCCCAGGGCCATTGCGATCACCCTGACCGGCCTGTCTCTGGGCCTGCTGCTGCTCGCGGTGGTCCCCGTTCCGAGCGGATTCAGGGCCCCCGGCGTGCTTGAAGCGAAAACCTACCTGCGGGTGGCCAACGATACCCCTGGACAGCTGGTGGAGATCCTGGCTCCCAGCGGCGTGCCGGTCGAGCCTGGCCAACCCCTTCTGCGCCTGGAGAACCCCGAGCTGAACCTTGAAATCAAGATGGTTTCCGCCCAGTTGACCGAATTGCTGGCCCTGCGCAAACAGAGCCTGGCTTCTGAAGGGGATGCCGAAAGCGCGTTGCTGAAAAAACGGCTGGAAGCCCTTGAACAGCGGCTGCAGAGGCTTGGGCAACGGCAGCAGTCCCTGGTGGTCAGCGCCCGCGAAGCGGGAACCTGGGTGGCGCCGGAAAGCCGGGAGCTGCTCGGCACCTGGCTCTCCCGCGGGGCGCCGCTGGGCGTCATTCTCAGCCCCGCAGCGTTCCGGTTTTCAGCGGTCGTCTCCCAGGAAGAGGCGGCCAACCTCTTTGCCGGCAATATCAGGGGGGAGGCGGAGGTTCGCCTGTCCGGCCAGGGCGGGCTGTCGCTGAGGGTCGACAGCTACGAGTTCATCCCCTTTCAGCACGAGAAGCTCCCGTCTGCGGCCCTCGGCTGGCTGGCCGGCGGCGAGGTGCCGGTCTCCGGCAAGGACTCCAGCGGCCTGCAGACCGTCGAGCCCTTTTTCCAGATCTACGCCGAACTGGCGCCGCTGGAGGGAACCGCGCTCTACCATGGCCAGTCCGGACAGGTACGCTTCTCGCTGCATGGCGAACCGTTGCTGACTCAATGGGCCCGGAAGCTGCGCCAGCTGCTGCAAAGGCGCTACCAGACATGATGCCGTCCGCCGACTACCGGGCCACCCGGGCGATCACTCCGGGCAAACTGCACAAGGGCCTCGATCGCTGCGTTCACGACCTGATCGGCCACTGGCGTCGCCGGGATCGCACCCTGCAGCAACTGCAGGAACAGGCCCGGCAGATTGCCGAACGCTCCTTGCAGCACCGGCAGCGCACCGATGCGCAACTGCGCCAGGACCTCGAAGGGTACCGGGAACAGTTTCGCCGCCGGAAAAAAGATGTCGAAACATTTCTTAACGAGGCGCTCGCGGTCATGGTCGAAGCTTCGGAACGGACCCTCGGCATGCGCCCCTACCCGGTGCAGATCCTCGGCGCCCTCGCCATCCACCGTGGTTTCCTGGCCGAAATGGCAACCGGCGAGGGGAAAAGCCTGACCGCCTGTTTCCCCGCCATCCTGGCCGCCTGGTCGGGCCGCCCCTGCCACCTGATCACCGCCAACGACTACCTGGCTTCCCGCGATGCCGAAGAGCTGGCGCCGCTCTACCGCTTCTGCGGCACGACCACGGGCTGGGTCGGCGGCCATATGGACCAGTTTGAGCGCAGGGCGAACTATGCCCAGGGGGTCGTCTACACCACCGGCAAGGAACTGCTGGCCGACTTCCTGCGTGACCGGATCCTGCTCGGCGACGCCCACCTGGCTCCGCGCCGGCAGCTGCGCCGACAACTCAACCGGCAGCATCACTCCCTCGATCAATTGGTCATGCGCGGCATCGATACGGCGATAGTCGACGAGGCGGACAGCGTGCTGATCGACGAAGCGGTCACCCCCCTGATCATTTCACAGCCGCAAAAAAACGAACCGCTGAGCCAGGCCGTCCGGGTCGCCGCAACCATCGCCCAGTCCCTTGCGCCAGGAGAGGATTATCGTACCGACCGCCGTTATCGGGAAATTACCCTGACCGCCCGCGGCCAGGCACAGATTGCGGAAACGACCGGCAGCCTGCCGCCTCTCTTTCACGGCGCCGGCCGCCGCGAAGAACTGGTAGTGACGGCTCTGACGGCCAGGGAGTTTTACCACAAGGGCCAACAGTACGTCATTGAAGACGGAGCCGTGGTGATCGTCGATGAATTTACCGGCCGGATGATGCCGCAGAGGACCTGGCGGCAGGGGCTGCACCAGGCGGTCGAAACCATGGAAGGGCTCCCCCTCACCGATCCGAGCGAAACCCTGGCGCGCTTGAGTTTTCAGCGTTTCTTCCGCTTTTTTAGAAAAATCGGCGGGATGTCCGGTACGGCCCGGGAAGCCGCCGGTGAACTCTGGCATATCTACGGTTTGCCGGTTCTCGCCATCCCGACCAACCGGCCCTGCCGGCGGCGCGTGCTGCCGAGCCGGTCCTATCCGCACCAGCCGGCGAAATGGCAGGCGATCTGCGATGAGATCAGCAGCTGCCACCAGGCCGGCCAGCCGGTTCTGATCGGCACCAGGAGCGTGGCCTCCAGCGAAGAACTGTCCGGCATGCTGCAGGAGCGCGGCATTTCCCATCGCCTGCTTAACGCGGTAAAGCACAAGGAAGAGGCGCAAATAATCGCTTCGGCAGGCAGCCAGGGCGCGGTGACCATCGCCACCAACATGGCTGGTCGCGGCGCGGACATCAAACTGGGGCGAGGGGTGGCCGAGCTGGGGGGGCTGCACGTGATCCTTACGGAGCGCCATGAATCGAAGCGTATCGACCGCCAGCTGTACGGGCGCTGCGCCCGCCAGGGGGATCCCGGAAGTGCCAGAGCCTATTGCAGCCTCGACGATGAGCTGCTGCAGCGGCATGGGCCAGGCGCCCTGCTGAAGATCAGACCTCGCGGCGAGGCTTCGCGGGCCGAAGCGAACCGCTTTGCCGAACTGCTGGTCAACCTGGCGCAACGGTCGGCACAGCGGCGGGCCTTTTGCCAGCGGCAGATCGTCATGCAGACCGACGACTGGCTGACCGACGCCCTCTCCTTTGCCCGCACCGGACTGGACTGAAAACCTGACCCTTCAGGACGCCCCCACGCCTCGCCCCTGCCCCAAAAAAAACCCGGCCCTCTATCAAGAGAGGCCGGGTTTTCGGTTTCAGATGTGCGGGTAACGACTAACAGCCGCAGCCGCAATTGTGGCAGACTTTCTTGTTGTGATCTTCAGGCTCGATGGTTTCGGGCGCGAAGGCCACGCGGTTGATTCCCCGCTTGATATCCTCGATCAGGTCGCGGCGAGGGCTCGAGCCGATAATGTGGCCGAGGCAGAGATTGCCGATGCCGTCCTTGGGCGAACGCAGGCGGATCGCATTGAGAATATCCCCATAACCGTTGATATCGATGACGACATCCTCTTCGACGGCATGCTGCAGGGTCACGCCGAAGCCGGTCATTTCCTTTGCGGTTTGGGCCAGAAAAGCCTGTACGGCCTCATCATCGATGTTGGCCTGCCAATCCTTTCGGGGAAAGCGGCGGCCGTAGAAAACGACTGTTATTTCCTTGTGCTCCATCATTCACATCCTTCTGCTGGTCGCTTCAATCATTTACAACTGATGAATCCAGGAGACATCGCCGCTGCCCTGGCGCAGAATTTCGATTTTGTCGTCGAGCAGGCTGATCACCGTCGACGGATCACCCAGGCGGACGCCGCCGTCGATCACGATGTCGATCGACTTGCCCAGGGCATCATAAATGACCGACGGGTCCTGGATCGGGTCGTCACCGGAGATATTGGCGCTGGTGGTCACCAGGGGGTGGCCTAGTTCCTGAACGATCGCCAGGGCGATGGGATCGTTGGGAATCCGGATGCCGACGGTTTTCTGCTTGGTGGTCAGGGTATCTGGCACGACCCGGGTCGCCTCGAGCACGAAAGTGTACGGCCCGGGGAGGTTGCGCCTGAGGGTACGGAAGGCGAAGTTGCTGATCTGGGCGTACGCGGAGGCATCGGAAAGGTCGGAGCAGATAAACGAAAAGGGCTTTTTGGGGTCGCGCTGCTTGATCTGGTAGATCTTCTTGACCCCTTTTTTGTTGAAAATATCACAGCCGATGCCATAGGTCGTATCGGTAGGATAAGCAATGACCCCGCCCTGCTTAAGGCATTCAACAACACGGGTAATCAACCGTTTCTGGGGGTTCTGGGGATTGATTGACAGGATCATTCGGCTCTCCTCGCTATATGCCATCACTGAACAGGCGCTAATTCGTGAAACTTTACCACAAGAACGCGGCCAGAGGAAGTCCATTAGCGCGGGAGCGCCCTCTACAGCAGGTACCTGAGCCGTTCCACCTGCTTGAGAGCTGCATAAATCGCCAACAGCTGGGGATAATTACGAACCCTGACCAGGATCGACACACACTGATGTACGCCCCCGGAGCTGGGCCTGAGCTTCATGGCGTCGAGGGAAACCGGCGTAACGCCGGAGACGGCCGAACGGACCGCGACGGCAAAGTCTCCGTCATTGGGGCCAAAGACCTTGAAGATGTGGTCACAGGGAAATTCGAACAGCTCTTCGGATGGGATATCGGTCATGATTCAGCTCACTTGTTTCCGTTTACGCCGGTATGACCAAAGCCGCCCTGGCCGCGAAAGGTAGCGTCCAGCTCATCGACGAGTTCAAAGACAGCGCGGCTGACCTGGGCGAAGATGAGCTGGGCGATGCGGTCGCCGTCGGCAATGAGCACCTCTTCGCTGCCGTGATTGATGACAATCACACCGATTTCACCTCGGTAGTCGGCATCGATGGTTCCGGGAGAGTTGACCAGGGCCACCCCCTGCTTGAGGGCCAAACCGGAGCGGGGCCGCACCTGCCCCTCGTAACCCGGCGGAATAGCCATGGCGATCCCGGTCGGCACCAGGATGCGCTGACCGGGGTTGAGGGCTATGGGCGCTTCCAGGCAGGCGTAGAGATCCATCCCGGCCGCCAGTTCGGTCATGTAACGCGGCAGGCGGGCGCGCTCGCGAACCCGCCGAATTTGAATATCAAGAGTATCCACGGATCACATCCTCCGGTGGGGTCAGCCGAGGGTCAAATCGAGCAGCGGAAATTCGATCTGACCACTGCGGCCGACCATCTGCAGGTTCAGGCAATCGTCGCGAAAAAGATCGTTGGCCAGCCGCATCAAGTCATCGCGGCCAATCCGGTCGAATTCACCTACCACCTCGTGCAGCGAGGGGTAGCGGCCCAGGTAGATTTCGTTTTTAGCCAACCGCATCATCCGGCTGTCGGTGCTTTCAAGGGAAAGGAGCAGGTTCCCCTTCAGCTGCTCCTTGGCGGAGAAGAGTTCCTGTGCGCTCACCGGCTCATTTTTAAGCCGACGCAACTCCTGCAGTATCAAGCTGATCACCCTGGCGGCATTGTCGTTGCCGGTGGCCGAATAGACCACCAAAGCCCCGGCATCGGAATGACAATTGAGGTAACTGTAAATCGAGTAGGCCAGCCCATGTTCTTCGCGGATTTTCTGAAACAGGCGACAACTCATGCTGCCGCCGAGAATGGTATTGAGCAGGAACGAGGCGAAGCGGTCGGGATGGCCCTGGGAAAGGGATCGGGTGCCCAGGCAGAAATGGACCTGTTCAAGGTCACGGTCAACCAGATCGAGCCCGCGCTCC
>NZ_JBFHGD010000096.1:0-12403 GCF_041583255.1 Trichloromonas sp.
AGCAGGTCCCGCCGAATTTCCGCCAAACGCGCCGGATCCTCCGTGGTACACATTTCACGATAGGCCAGCCTCGCCATCTGTCCATCGGCTACGCCCAGTCCCTGGTACGACAGGTCGGGCGCCAACGCCGGCAGCACCGCCTTGATCGAGTAGGAGCCGCGCATCGGCCAGCGATAGAGATGGCGTTTTTTAAAGGGCAGCATCAGGTCGCGAACATTGTCGACCCGTTGCAGCAACGCGTCGGCCAGATCGGGGAAGAGTTCAGCCAGCTCCCGCAACACCGATTTTTCGAAGGCCATGTTGTAGGTGAGCACACAGGCCCCCGCGGGAATCTCGCGGAGCAGTTTCTCGGCCAGCTCTCGGCGCGGGTCGATATGCGGCTCGGCCAGGTACTCGAAATGCTCCGGCTCGGCCCCCTCACACTGTTGGATATGCAGCGAATACTGGAAAGGGATTTTCTGGTAAGGGCGGGTACCGTCGAAAGGGGGAATCGGGGTGTCGAAGGTTTCGAAATCGAGATGACACAGGGGATACCAGAGGGTATCGAGAAAATCGCGGATGGCCGCGACATCGGTGACATCCCTGCGCTCCAGGGTCGCCTCGGCTTGAAATCTTTGGGCGTCGTTAAGCTCATCGCAGTCCAGATCCGCCAGCCGCACCTTTCCCTCGCGGTAGCAGGCGAACTTGTCGAGCCCCTTGCCGCGCAGATCAAAAATGGAATCTTCCGGAACATGCCGCCAGCAGTAAGGGATGAAGTCGCACTCGTAAGGATTGACACACCAGGGTCCGATGTCGATAGCCGGCTCGCCATCCTCCCGCAGGGTGTCGCGCAGCTGCTCAACCAGCTCGGGCATCGCCGCCTGGCGGGCGAGCACCTCGGCGGTGATATCCTCGCCGTGAAAGAGCCGGCCGACCTCGATATCCCCCTGGCGCACGTAGCTGTTGTCGATATGGACCAGAAAGGAGCGGGAGATATCGAGCCCGCAGCCGGTGAGCACGTAATGCTGCACGGCGACGTCGTCGAAATTGACCTCTTTGACCGAGGTGCCCATCTTCACCTCGTAGATCCGCCAGGACCTGAGGTCGCGCACCAGCAGGTCGACCTTGACGAAGATGCCGCCGCGGGAGAAGGAGGCCTCGTAGATGACGTCAGCGCCTCGTTCGATCAGTTGCTTGGTGCGGGCCAGCTGGACGGGAAAGGGAAGCCCCTCGAAAGGCACCTCGGTACCACCGGGAAAGAGCTGCTGGGCGAGAATACCGACCTCGGTGCCGGCAGCGAATTTGGCCTCAAGCTCGGGCCGGGGGGGCAGTTCGAAATCGGGCGGGTTCTTGCTCAGCCAGAGCGCCTTGCGGCACTGTATCCCCTTGAGAATAAGCGATTTGCTCAGGCCGGTGCTTTTTCGCTTGGGCATGCTCCCCCTGTTTTAATGCAGCAACGATCCAAGGCGCAAGACCCTCAGGCCAGCTTCCCCATGTCCCGGTGCAGTTCTGTGCGCAGCCCCTTCGCGATGGGACCGACCAGCCCCTGGTTGATGGTGAAATCATCCACCCTGACCACCGGCATCACTTCCAGCGAAGTGGAGGTGATGAAGACCTCGTCGGCAAATTTCAGATCCTGCAGCTTGAACTCACCGGTGATGACGCGCAGGTTCATCTTCTCTTCGCAGAGCCGCATGATGGTCGAACGGGTGACCCCCTCCAACAGCCCGGTAGACGCATCGGGGGTAAAAACCCACCGGTCTTTGGTCCAGAAGATATTCGATGAAGCCCCCTCGCAGATCTGGTCCTTGTTGTTCAGCATGATCACCTCGAAGGCCCCCGCGGCCCGGGCTTCGAGTTTACCAAGGAGGCTGTTGAGGTTGCTGATCGACTTGATTTTCGGGCTGATCGCTTCGGGCGCGTTTCTGCGGGTCTGGGCCAGGTTCAGGTTGATCCCGCCAGTGTAGTCGGCGCTATCGAATCCCTGAAACTCCTTGCCGACCACCAGGCAGGTCAGGTCGTTGTCCATACCGCGCTGAAAGCCGATCTGCCCCTTGCCCCGCGTCACTGTGACCCGGTAATAGGCGTCGTTCAACTGATTTTTCTGGCGCAGCTCAAGCAGGATCTTTTCCAGCTCCTGTTCGGTGAAGGCGATCGGGTAGCAGAGGGCTTCAGCCGATTGCAGCAGCCGCTTGAAATGCTGGGGAAACTGGTACAGCCGATCGCCGATCGAACGAAAGCTTTCAAAGATGCCGTCACCATACAAAAACCCCTGGTCGAAAACCGAAATCTTCGCCTCGTCGCTCTTGACGAATTCTCCATTCAAAAACACGTAACTCATTGCTTGCCCCCGTTGCGGAGAGGTCACGGCACAATGATTCATGAGCCGTTTAAAACATATGCTTATTCATTACGACAACAGAGTTTATCGTAAATCTGTAACGTGAGAAAGCAGAAAGGGGTGACGGGAACAACACCGTACTGGAGGCGGCGCCTGGGTATTAACAGAATCGGGACAAAAAAACGCCTCCGGAGCTTACGGGACCGGAGGCGCTTTTTTGTTGCACGGTAAGGCTAAAAATACGATCAGGAATTGCTATCCAGCGACTTCTCGAAGGCTCCGAAGGAAAGTTCAAAGATTTCGAGCAGCTCCAAATTCTGCTTCGAGAGCATCATCGCATTGCCGATGATGCCGAAGTAGAGGATGCTCAAACGGGTCTTGGAGGAGTTATCCGCAATCCGCGTAACCTGCCTGTCATTGAGCTCGGCGATGAGCGCCCGCAACTGGGCGTCTTTTTCCCGCAGGCGATCGAGGTTGGCGGTCTGCTTGCGGCTGAAGGTCTCTTCGACCTCGAGCAGGATATCGTTCAACTGCAGGCGCACCTGCTCCAGTTCTTCGATCTGCACCGGCAGCAGCCCCTTGTGGTGGTTGCCGATGTGGGTATAGGCGCGCAACACGATATCCCGGTAGCCGTCGGTGATTTTCTGCAGACGGCGGATGGTCTGGGCGTACTTGTTCGATACCGCCAGCCCCTTCTGGTCGAGCAGTCGCATCGCCTTG
Organism: Trichloromonas sp.; assembly: GCF_041583255.1. NCBI lineage: Bacteria > Pseudomonadati > Thermodesulfobacteriota > Desulfuromonadia > Desulfuromonadales > Trichloromonadaceae > Trichloromonas > Trichloromonas sp. Next base: position 3,041 of record NZ_JBFHGD010000096.1, read on the forward strand.
AAAACGTTGGCGCTGATGATATTCGACCACTGCTGAATCTTGCTGAGCCGTTTGCGCTCGACTCCCAGGCGATCGAAATTCTGCTTGAAGAGAGCATCGAGGGCCGTATCGAGCGAGGTGCGGATGTCCTTCAGCAGAAAGCTCATGTGCTCGAAGGTCGTCTCGACGCTCTTGCGGGGGTCCTCGACCGATTTGAGGTTGAACACTTTCTCTTTCCTGGTCTCTTCGGCCATGGCCCGGTGTTTGCGGTGGGCGTTCCAGATCATCGCGCCGGCGAGAGCCACCAAGAAGATGACTCCAAAACCCTGGCCGTAGAAGATCACAGCGGCGAACAGACCGGCGAAGGTAAAGGCGATGACCGCGGTCATGAACCAGCCGCCGATGACGGTCAGCACGCCGGTGACGCGGTAAACGGCGCTTTCGCGCCCCCAGGCCCGGTCGGCGAAGGAGCTGCCCATGGCGACCATGAAGGTGACGTAGGTGGTCGACAGGGGAAGCTTGTGGGAGGTGGCGTAGGAGACCACGGCGCTGGCCACCATCAGGTTGACCGAGGCGCGTAGCAGGTCGAAGGTAGGTTTGCGGCCATTAACCAGCACCGTCTGGGCGGTGCTGGGGTCGAGGCGATGACCGACCCAGGTCCGCAGGCTTTGCGGGACGACCATCCGGACCGTGTCCGTCATATGCAGCACCAGGCGCACGATGGCCCGGGAGAGGAAGATCGACTCGAAGCGCTCGTTCCCCTCTTCCTGCTGGCTGAGGCTGAGCTCGGTCTCGGTCACCGTCCGGGCTTTTTTCGACAGCCACAGGGTCGCGACCATGATGGCCCCGGCCAACAGCAGCAGGCCGGTTTCCGTCGGCACCTTGTCGCTGAGCGCCCCCATGGTGACCGAAAGCGGGTTATCCGTCGCCATGGCGGCCTTGAAGGCGTGCAGGCCGGCCAGCGGCACGCCGATGAAGTTGACCAGGTCGTTGGCGGAAAAGGCCATCGCCAGGGCAAAGGTGCCGATCAGCACGATCGGCTTGAGGATGTTGAATTTCATCAGCTGCAGGATCTGCAGGAAAACGGCGGAAACGACGAAAATGATAGCCAGCAGCAACAGGGTGTTGGAATTGATCCAGGCGACATTCTGCTTCGACATGAAGGACGCGCCCTTGGCCCCCTTGACCAGGATGAAATAGGTGATCGACGACAGGGCCACGCCGCCCCACAGGGCGCCGTAGCGCGCGATCCGTTTCTGGTAGTCGAAGGTGAAGAGCAGGCGGGTGAAAAACTGAACCAGGGCGCCGCAGACAAAGGAGATCGCCACCGAGAGCAGAATCCCCATGATGATGGTGATCGCCTTGGCCGTGTTGATATACTCGACGATGGTCACCAGGCCGTCGCCGGCCTGCATGATCTTGAGCAGCGAGACGGCGACAGCGGCACCGAGCAGCTCGAAGACGACCGAAACGGTGGTCGATGTGGGCAGCCCGTAGGTGTTGAAGAGGTCGAGCAGGATCACGTCGGTGATCATGACCGCCAAAAAGATGGTCAAAAGCTCGGGCATGGTGAAGAACTGGGGATGGAAGATCCCTTTGCGGGCCACCTCCATCATGCCGCTCGAAAAGGTCACCCCGGCCATGATCCCCAGGCTGGCGATGACCATGATGGTCGTTCTCGGCGCCACCCGCGAACCGATCGACGAGTTGAGAAAATTGACCGCGTCATTGCTCACCCCGACCATGATGTCGAAGATTGCGATCAGGCCGAGGATGCCGACCCCGATAAGGAGAAGTTCAGTACTCATGGTGCGCTGTTATCCTTTTCGACTCTGTTTTGACTTCATCCGGCCGGCCGCACGTTCTCTAAACATAACAATATGTGCCGGAAAGAAAAGTTGCTGGTTGCATTTTCGGGCCCGTGCCATGCCAATTCGGAATCATCCGAAACCCACTTCCGCAAAAAACCGGGCAGCCACGAGGGTCTGTCCGGCCGGGTTTGTTTTTCTTCACCGAATAAAATCGACGCAGGCTCTGACTGTTGCAGAAACGCTTACCTGTATAGAGGAGAATTGTTAGGTTTGTGTTAGCGGCAGATTAAATAAAAGTTCGATGGCACTAGCATGTCAGAACGACTCGATGTTGATGGTTATTCCCCCAGCGAAATCTGGGGCCAGCCCCGACATAAGCAGCTGCTCCCCTGTGATTCTCCCCTGCAGCAGCGCCGGTCCGTGCGGGCCTGCATATTGTTGTCGACGACGGGAGCACCGGTGTTGGTGGTCAGTTACTTATCCTTTGCCATTGCACTACTCAGCTTTTCCATTTAGAGACACATTACCTAGGCCAGTCTTGCGGATTATGAGTAGGCTTTTTCTCCTGTTCCATGACCCGGATAAACGTCGTGCGCTTGAGTGTGGAACGCTTGAGGCGGATCAGAACATCGTTGAAGCCCGGCTTAAGATCGGTTTCAACCCGCATACCCCCTCCTGCCTACCATCTGGACGCGGGTCGCAGAGGCAGATAAATGATGTACTCCTGCAGATTATTGCGATGTGGCCAACCGTCACGCCGAGGAAGCGATCAACGAGCTATTCCCCGATAAAGGGCCGCCACCGCCAGCTTGCTTTTCCGGGTCTTTCATGCTAGTTGTAGGCGCCTGATGCGGTTTGTCCGAAACCGGTGTCCGCTGCGCATCTGCCGTCTTCGGCGCAGGCAGGAGCCCTGCCTGAACGCCCCTGCCGCAATTGCATACCGGCGGCATAGGCAGTTTTTTACGTTTAGCCAGGAGAGTATCGCTGTGACCTTCATCGTACTGACCGTACTGGCCTACCTGATCGGGGCGATCCCCTGCGGCGTGGTCCTTACCCGCCTGTGCGGCAAGGAAGACATCCGCCAGGCCGGCAGCGGCAACATCGGCGCCACCAACGTCTACCGGGTAGCCGGCCGCGGCCTCGGCATCGCCACCCTGGTCGGCGACGCCCTCAAGGGGGTGATTCCGACCCTGGTCGCCAGCAACCTGGATTCCTTCTCCATCACCCAGGTCGCCATCGTCGCCGCCGCCACGTTCCTCGGCCACCTCTACCCGGTCTACCTCGGCTTCAAGGGGGGCAAGGGGGTGGCCACCGCCCTCGGCATCTTTATCGTGCTGTCACCGAAATCGGTGCTGCTCGCCCTGCTGGTCTTCATCGCCCTGCTGTGGAAATGGCGCTACATCTCCCTCGGCTCGATCAGTGCCGCCGCCGTCATCCCCTTTCTGGCATTCTATTTCGAAGGGTCCTTTCCGCTCTTTCTGGCCGCCCTGTTCATTGCCGGGATGGTCATCGTCCGTCATCGCGCCAACATCGAACGCCTGAGAAACGGCACTGAAAACAAGTTCAAGGCATGACCCTGACCGCATCGAGCCCCCCCCGGAGCCTGCCATGGTTCGTCGCAAGCTGCTGATCATCCTCATCCTGACCGCCGTGGGCCTGGCCCTGGCGATCCCGGCGCTGCGCTTTGCCTGGTTCATCACGCAACCGATCGCCCCCTCCTCGCCGCAGGTCGTCCGCATCGCTTCCGGCACCTCCCTTGCCGAAATCGCCCATGCCCTGGAAAACCAGGGGATCGTTGCCGATGCCGGCCAACTGAAGCTGCTGGCGCGCTGGCGCGGTTCCGCCGGCAAGATCAAGGCCGGCCAATATGCCTTCGACCAGTCCGCCTCCCCCGACGCCGTACTGGCACGGCTGGTAGCCGGCGACGTGATCCGCTACCGCTTCACCGTGCCGGAGGGGCTGACCCTGCACGAAATCGCCGGCCGGCTCGCTGCCGAGGGACGCGGCAGTGCGACCACATTTCTCGCCAAAGCCAAGGATCCCGCCTTCTGCCAGCAGTCGGGGATCGCTGCGCCGACCCTGGAAGGCTACCTGTTCCCCGAAACCTACCTGATGACCGGCGACATGACCGAGGAGATGCTGATCCAGGCCATGGTCCGTGAATTCAAGCGCCGGCTGACGCCGGAAATCGAAGCCGCGGCGAAACAGCACGCCCTGGATCGGCATCAGCTGGTGACCCTCGCCTCGATTGTCCAGAAAGAAGCCGGCAGCAGCGCCGAGATGCCGCTGATCGCCTCGGTCTTTCACAATCGCCTGAAGAAGGGCATGCCGCTGCAGGCCGACCCGACGGTGATCTACGGTATCGAGAACTTCGACGGCAACCTGACCCGCACCCACCTGAAGACGGCCACCCCCTACAACACTTACCAGATGCGCGGCCTGCCGGCCGGCCCCATCGCCAACCCGGGCGAGGAGGCCCTGCGCGCGGTCGCCTTTCCCGCCGTCAGCGAGTACATCTTCTTCGTCTCCAAAGGCGACGGCACCCACGCCTTTTCCAAAACCCTCGCCGAACACAACGCCCTGGTGCGCAAGTACCAGCTGCGGCGCTGAAGCGATTGTCGCCGGAAAAGGGCCGACCTCAGGCCGCCCTGTTCACCTTGACTCCGTCCAGAAACGCTCGGCTCCGGCATGAAGGCCGATGCGAACCCCCTCCAACCCCTTCCCCAGGGACATATCGCCCGCTTCAGGGCGGCGGACGTGCATTCTCTTTAAACTCCTGTCATTGAAAATCTGCCCCAGGACACGGTAAATGAGAGACTCATCGACCCGGGAATGGGCCACCAGCAGCACAGCGTCCTGAAAGGTGTCGACCGCAAGCACCTGCCCGTTGTAAGTTCCGGCGGGAATGGTGGCTTCCGCATAAAACGGAAACGCCTGGAAAAATCCGCTCGCTCGCGCCGGCTCCAGCAGTTCGATATGGCGCAGCGCAGTACCGAGGCTGAGATTGTTCAGATATTCATTGGGATAACCCGACAGCAGCCAGACCGCCTCCACATCCCCCCGGATCAACTCCTCCATGGCCATGGCAAAACCGACATGGATCGGTATGATGTCCTGCCAGATCCCCAGGCTCGAGAAAAAACGCTTTGCCGAAAGGGCCGTTCCCGACCTGGAGCCGCCAATGGCTACCCGCTTTCCCCTCAGGTCGTAGGGACTCCCGATACGGCTCCAGTTCAGCACCACCAGCTGCGCGGCGCCTCCGTAGACCCTGGCCAGGGCGGTGACGTTTCCAAGGGGTTGGCCGTTTTCTTCCAGCCCGAACTTTTCAGCCAGATAGGCATCTCCGGAATAAACCAAACCGAGGTCCAGCCGTCCCTGGCTCACCTTGATCAGGTTGGCCTCCGACCCCCCGGAAGAGCGCACCGAAACGGTAGTTCCAGCAATCGACTCGTTGATGATGCCGGCCAATTCCTCCGCCACCCCCTGAAACGACCCGCCTCTCGGCCCTCCGCCAAGCAGCAGAGTGTCCGCCCGGTTTTCGCATCCCCCCGATACGATCAAGACAAATAGAAGGAGTAACCAGGCGGAAATTTTTCCATACTGCTGCGTGTCTCGTCTCATCGCCCCACCGATAGGCCCGGGAGCAGCGCACTCCCTTTTAAGGATTTGTCAATTTTACAGCATAAAACGGCCCCTACCACCGGTTACTTATCATTATTAAACATTGGGAAAGCGCCTATTTGCCGCAGCGCTTGCAACGAACTTTCGTGCCCATGGGCTCCTTGCCGAACTCCGATTCAGAAAAAAAGCCCCGGCGGGAACCGGGGCTAAGGGGAGGATGAGCGTGCGGCGGGAATTCAGTCGAGGGTTTCGGCCAGCAGCTCGATAGTGTGGGCGGCGCGGATCGCCGTTCCCTGCTTTTCGAGACCGCCGCGGATCTGCATCAGGCAGCCGGGACAGTCCATGGCCACGCAGGTGGCGCCGCTCTTGCGGATGTCGCCCAGCTTGTCGGCCAGGATATTCCTGGCGATGTCGGGATGGCTGGCGAAGGAGTAGGATCCGCCGAAGCCGCAGCAGCGGTCGGCATGCTCCATCTCTACCAGGTCGCGCCCCGAAGTGGCCAGCAGGTTGCGCGGCTCCCGCCAGACACCGGCTCCCCGCTTGAGGTGGCAGGAATCGTGGTAGGTAACCTTCTCCGGCGAAGCCAGCCCCTTGAACATCTCCGCCGCCCCGAGCACCTGGTCGATGAAGCGGGAAACATCGACGGTGATCGCAGCCAGGCGGGCGGCTTTTTCGGCCCAACCCGGATGGTCGCGCAGGTGTTCGACGAAATCGCGCTGCAGGGCCATGGTGCAGGTCGGGCAGGTGGTGAGAACGTAGTCAGGATTCCCTTCCAGCAGCGCCTCGATGTTCTGCTCGGCCAGTTCGACGGCGGTCTGCCGGTCTCCAGAGTAGAGGGCGGGAACCCCGCAGCAGCTCTGTTTTTCCGGATAACTGACCAGCACGCCGAGGCGGTTCATGACCTTGACCAGGTCGCGCCCCAGCTCGGGATAGAGGAAATCGTTGGCGCAGCCGCCGAACAGGGCCACCTTGAACCGGGGTTTTTCGACCCGCTGGGGGATGCTCTTCCACTGGTCGCGCAACGGCTTGTCGGCGATCGCCGGCAGGGTGCGCCACTCGGTAAGCGAGGAAAAAAACATCGGCAGGTGGCGGATCGTCCGCTCCCCGTGGGTGACCGGCTTCTGCAGCATGGCGCCGGCCCGCAGCAGCGAGTGGAACAGCTTGCGGTTGCGCATGACCTTGCGAAACACCAGCGACTTGGCGGCGCCGATTCCTTCTTCGTCGCCAAGGACCTCGCGCAGGTGCAGGATGATGCTCTCCAGATCGATGTTTCCCGGGCAGACCGCCACGCAGGCGCGGCAGCCGATGCAGGCCCGCACCAGCTCGGCGGCGTTGTCGAGGCCGTGGAAGAAGGCGGTGAGGATGATGCCGATGGCGCCGATGTAGATATGACCGAAGACGTGGCCGCCGACGGCCTGGTAAACCGGGCAGACGTTGGCGCAGGCACCGCAGCGGATGCAGCGCAGGGCGTCGCGGCATTCGGGGGACTGGGCCAGGGCGTTGCGGCCGTTGTCGAGCAGCACGATGTGCAGTTCCTTGTCGCCGTCGCCGCAGGGAACCGCGCCGCGAATCCAGGTGACATACGAGGTCTGCAGCTGGCCGGTGGCGTTTTTCGGCAGCACGCGGACGACCAGTTCGGCATCTTCCAGGGTCGGCACCAGCTTGTCGATGCCGACCAGGGCAACGTGGATCTTCGGCAGGGTGCTGGTCAGCCGGGCGTTCCCCTCATTGGTGACCAGGGCGATGCCGCCGGTTTCGGCCACGGCGATGTTGGCACCGGTGATCCCCATGTCGGCATCGAGATAGCCCTGCCGCAGCTGCTCCCTAGCCACCCGCACCAGGTGTTCGATTTCGGCCGGCTCCGTCTGGCCGGTCTGCTTGCTGAACAGCTCGGCGACCTCTTCCTTGAACATGTGGATGGCCGGCATCACCATGTGGCTCGGCCGCTGCCCGGCCAGCTGGATGATCCATTCGCCGAGGTCGGTCTCCAGGGCCTTGATCCCATCGGCCTCAAGAGCCTTGTTGAGGTGAGTCTCCTCGCTGGCCATGCTCTTGCTTTTGACCGCCAGCTTCACTCCGCGGGCCTTGGCCAGCTCGGCGATGTAGTGATTGGCGTCGTCGGCCGTGCGGGCGACATACACAGTGGCCCCGGCAGCTTCGGCGTTGCGGATGAATTCAGCCCGATATTTTTCGCGGTTGTCCCGCACCCGGTCCTTCATCGTCCCGATTTCCTGCCGCAAGGCCTCGAAGTCGAGTCCGGTGAAGGCTTTTTCCCGTGACAGCAGGTAGGCGTCACCGAAGCGGTGCAGGGCTTCCTGCAGGCGGGGGGTGGCCAGAGCCTGATCGATGCGCACTTTATACTGGCGAGTCCGTTCTTTAGTCATGACAAGACCTCTTCTGTTTTTCGGCGGCCATTCTTACATCTCCATCGGATCGGAAGACAACCCCGGCACCAGCAGGATATGCAGCTCGACGGGACCATGAACACCGATGGTCAACACCCGCTCGATGTCGGCGGTGCGGCTCGGCCCGGTGATGTAGGCGATGTAGTTGCGCGGATCGCGCTGGTGCAGTGCCCGCAGCACGGGAACCGCCTCGCGGCCGGCGGCCAGGATTTTCTCCGGATCGAGCAGCACGAAATGGCGTTCGGGCAAAGTGCTGGCGAGGCGGATGTCTTCGGCGGTACTCTCCAGCACCAGGGTGCCGGTATCGGCCAGGGCGAAGTTGGCTCCCGTCAGACCGGCGGACGCCAGCGGCGCCATGGCCCGAAAATTGTCCGTTACCGTTTCCACACCGGCCTGCTCCAGCAGATGCGCGATATTCAGACGCTTGGCACTGGAGAACTCGGGAAAAAGAAGGGCTCCGGCCACGTTATCAGCCAGATAAGTCACGGCCGCAGAAACGTTTTCGAGCGTCGTCACCCTGGCGCCGACGTTGGCGGCCGCCTCACTGAACGATTGAATGAGTTGGGCATCAGCCATAAAATCATCTCCTGATGAGTTCCTTAAAGTGGTCTTACCACTGACTAAAATCCTAGCGGCAAACCCTTCTCCTGTCAAGAACCAAAAACAACGTTTCTTCCACCATTTCCAAAATTCTTAAACTTTCTGGGTGCTTTACAGAAAAAGAGCGCCCTCCTACCGATCGCTCCGGTGGCACTCACCGCACGAAACACAAACACCTTTTGTTTTTTTGTTGACAGGCAAAGGCCCTTCCGTATACCTTTTGGTCAGACCAATTACCAGAAAATTGACCTTACCACTAATGTCGGCCCGAATCGTTTCATCAGGCACTGCCAGCGATTAACAGCAACAGGAAGGAATTCCAATGGCTACAGCACTCTCCCTATTTCCCATTGTCCTGCTCATCTACCTGATGACCAAGAAGAACAACCTCCCCTCGTTCAAGGCACTTCCTCTTGTTGCCCTCATACTATACCTGATCAAGCTGGTCTTTTTCGACATCGACGCCAACCTGGCCAACGCGACCGTGCTCAACGGGCTACTGACCGCCTGGACCCCGATCCTGATTGTGTGGGGAGCGATCTTCCTCTTCAAGACCATGGAGTACACCGGGGCGATGGATACCATCCGCAGCTGGCTTAACGGGGTGACCACCAACAAAGTTGCCCAGCTGATGATCATCGGCTGGGCCTTCGCCTTTCTCATCGAGGGGGCCAGCGGTTTCGGCACCCCGGCGGCGATCGCCGCGCCGATCCTGGTCGGCCTCGGTTTTCCGGCGGTGCGGGTTGCCATCCTCTGCCTGATCATGAACAGCGTCCCGGTCTCTTTCGGCGCCGTCGGTACCCCGACCTGGTTCGGCCTCGGCCAACTGGGACTGAGTTCTCAGGAGCTGATGGCCATCGGCATCAAGACCGCTGTCATTCATAGCGTCGCCGCCCTGGTGATCCCGGTAATCGCCCTGATTTTCGCCCTCTCCCTCGCGGAAGTCC
>NZ_JBFHGD010000097.1:0-12270 GCF_041583255.1 Trichloromonas sp.
CCGAGAGGCGGTCGCCGAAGAATAATCAGACAGGAGGGATGCGATGAAAAGCTCTTACAGGTTCTGGCTGGGTCTGGTCGGATTGGTCCTGGCCGGCTGGCCCGGTTCGGTCGGTGCGGAGATGCTGGTCTACACCGGCACCATGAAAGCGGTCGAGTACAATTACGCCCCGACCGATCCCTTTGGCGAAAAGTGGGGGCCGTTTCAGGACAAGATATACGTGCTGATCGACTACGACCGGGCCACCGACACCATCACCGAAGCCTTCGCCTATACCTACTGGAAGAATCCCGACAGCAGCAGCTGGGAAGCCTTGCCCTACCGCCTGCACAACCTCAAGCCGGTGTTCGCAGTGGTCAAGGGCAAAGCATCGACCTGCGTTTTCTCACTGGATATCCACAATGACGCCAGTGTCCCGGCGGCCTGGTCGCTGGAGGGGAAAGTCAGCACCCTGGATCTCGGGACCGGACCACTTGACGTCGCCGCCGCCCTCAAAGGCGTCGTGATCGACAACACCCCTTATTTCGCCACGGGCAGCATCAGCACCGGCCAGCTCCAGCTGCGCCTCGACCAAAACCTGAGCCGCGAGGCCAACCTGAGCGATTGGGATTTTCTGACCCTGCGCAACGTGGTGAAGGACAGACTCATGAACCTCGGCGTCAACATCTGGTGGGATCCGGAAACCAACCCGCCGACCTGATGTACCCATTAACGGAACGCAGAAAGGCCCGGCGATTGCCGGGCCTTTCTGCGTCAACCTTGAAACAAAACAGGCAAAATATGAAAGCATCGGCTATTCGAGTTGTCGCAGACTCTCCTTGGCGTACTTGATAAGCTTGCGGTTGGAGGTGCCGGCGACTACCTTGCGCAAGGTTTCGGCGTATTGTTTTTTCCCGGAAGCCGCCAAAGTCTTGCAGAGCCAGGCCATGGCATCGATGTGGACCCGGTCGGTCATATTGCGGGTATAGCCGTTGAGCAGCTCCCTGTTGGCCACCTGAAGCACATGGGGGTCGCGCGAGTACGACCTGCAGGCCAGCTTGGCCGCGTCCCGACGGACACCGGAGCTGGACGCCTGCAGATTACGAACGACCCGCGCCACGTCGGGCGGCATGGCAGGCGGACTCGGTGCCGTCGCCGCTGCCGGCACAGAAACAACCGTTTGGGTTTCCTCAGAGCCGCCGCCACATCCGGCCAGGGCAAGGAGAAGAATAACCAGAAAAGGCCTCCACTTCATCATCGACAACCCTCCCTTCCCGGGGGCAAACCGGGGTGCGGCTGCCCCAATCGAGTCAACATTAACTTTCTCACTTTACAACAGTCGCAGCTTCGCCTCAAAGCATTTAATAGGACTGCTTCCACAGGGAAACTGCTGCGTGCCCCACTTAAGTCTCTTCCCGAAAGAGGTGACACACAGCGTCCAGACCGCTTACCTGACATGACAGCGAACCACGTTTGAGGGGGCAAGATAGAGGTCGTGGCAGACAGGTCTTGTGGCCATTGTGGCAGCTGACCTTGATGCTTGAGACGGCCCACCTGGCCACGCCCTGCAAGGGAAGGGGCTTGCAAAGGCGAATTGCCGTCGCCTGTTGGCCCAGAACGGCGGCGCCCCCCTTAAAGACGCTTCAGGCCGGCAATGACGCGAGGGCTTCGTTTCAAATTGTCAACGCAGGTTGAGACATTGCGCCAGGACACCGCAGGAAATACTATATTGAAAAGCTCATCCGGGGGAGGTCCCCCGGATGAGCCAACGACTAAGGTCTAGCGATCCGGCTACCTGTCTGCTTTCAGCCAGATCATTCCATGATAATATCGATCAGTTCCTCACGCTCACCGGTCACCACGTCTACCGCCAGCACCAGGCCGACCCCCGGGGCATAGAACTTGTTCTCCAGCATCTCCGGCTCAAGGGGATTCCACTCCTCGGTCTTCAGGGTCGTGAACGTTCCGGGAGGATGCGGTACGGTGACCTCCTCATCCCGGGCGACGACCCGGGCCATGTCCTCGGCTTCACCCAGCAGAAATTCCTGCCGATAGACATCCCCGACCATCGGGTCGGCCAGCATAACGATGCCTGGCTTTGCCCCATCGACGCCGGCTTGCCACGACCCATCCAGGTTGTTCAATTCACCATCCTCGTAGTTCCTGGAAAGTTCGCCGAAATACCAGACGTTGCCAAGCATATCCTGGGCGTACCAGTCGAGGGTCTCTTCCACCAGTTCACCGTCGATAGTAACGGTATCCTCGACCTCGACACAGGTCACACCGAGGATTTCCTTGGTCTCGGCAGTGACCTTCACCTCAATTCGCTCTTCCCCCTTCTGATAAACCATGGTTGTGCCCGGAACCAGGGGCAGGAAAGGATTGTCGATGCCGACAACAAAGTCGGCCGGGTCGATCTGCGGATCGTAAGGGTCTTCGCCCAGAGCATCACAGACATCCCGCCTTGCAGCAAACTGCTCCCGGCAACTGACCGCGTTATCCTTCCGTTCCGGTTTGGCCTCCCTCAGGCAGTCTTTACGCTCGCTCACATCCGAAAGATTGTCGCACTTGCCAACGGCAATCCAGAAATCATCCAAGGTCGAAGCGTAGCATGCCTTGAATGCGGCAACCGAGGTTGCCGTGCAAAGTTTTTTACTTTTGGCGGCCTGTGCCCAGCCTCCGGTCAGGACCAGTAAACCGGCCACCCATCCCCCAATGGCAAGCAATCGGAAAAAACTTGACCAACGGGACGTAACTGTTTCTCTCTGAAATTTCCTCATCGCGTTCTCCTTCACCATTTGGGTCCGCGCACCACTCTGCGTAGACCAGGGCTGAAAATTTCACTTTACCCTGCCCCGAGGGAGACACAAGGAGACTTGATGACATTTGTTTAATCATTAGCTTAAAAGGACGACTTGCCTGGGCGTAAATGATTATAACCAGGGTGAGCAAAGGGACCAGGCGGAGCAACCCATGCAACTCGGCGGAAACAGCAGCCTCCGGAAACCTCCCCGCCGCCGAGAGCTTATCCGTTTCCAAACGCAGCAAGGTCCGGCGATTGCCGGACCTTGCTGCGCCAGACCTTGCTGTAAACCGGCTCAGGCCGACAGGCGATGCCCTCTTAAGACTTCGACAATGCACCCCCAAAACTCAGCAGATCCAGTCTTACCATCTCTGTCCTGGGCCGAAATAATTGCCGAGACGCCGCCAGAGATGCTCGGATTGACGCTCTCGCCGCAGATCCCGGATAAAAAGGAGTGCGATCAGAACTACGGCGATCATCAAAAGAACATCCTCTTCCACAATATGCAAAAAGTGCATGAGGATTGCAGCAAAAGCCGCAACAATCCCTGCAATGGCGTCCCAGTCGTATTTCAGAATTCGTTTCATCGGCACTCTCCTGTTTACCAAGAAAAAGAGAGCTACACAGACCAGAAACTGAAGCTACAGCATATCCACCGGATCGACATCGACCGTCAGGCCAACGCCGGCGGGGATCTGTTTCCGCAGCTGCGGCAGGCGCAGCAACAGCCGGCGCAACGGCAGGCGGGTCGGGGCTTTGAGCAGGATCTGCACGCGAGTCTTGCCGCGCAAGCGGGCCAGCGGACAGGGGGCCGGGCCGAGCACTTCGACCTCACCGACGGCGTTCTGCAAGGCAGTCGTCAATGCTTCGGCGGCTCGGGCCACCTTCTGGCCGTCGTTGCCGGAGAGGACCAGGTTGACCAGGTGGCCGAAAGGGGGATAGTCGAGCACCTCCCGGAAGGCGATCTCCTGCCGGTAAAATTCCTGGTAATCGTGCTGCGCCGCGCAGGTCAGGGCATAGTGGTCGGGCGAATAGGTCTGGATGAGAACCCTGCCTTCCAGCTCGCCGCGCCCGGCCCGGCCGGCGACCTGGGTAAGGAGCGAGAAGGTGCGCTCGGCGCTGCGGAAATCGGGAAAGTTCAGGGTGGAGTCGGCGTTGACCACCCCGACCAGGGTGACGCCGTGAAAGTCGTGCCCCTTGGCGATCATCTGGGTGCCGACCAGGATGTCGATCTCGCGCCGGGACATCTGCTCCATCAGCTGCTGATGCGCCCCCTTGCGGGTGGTGGTGTCGCGGTCCATACGGGCGATGCGGGCGTCGGGAAAGCGTTCGGCCAGCTCGGTTTCGAGCCGCTCGGTGCCGACCCCCTCGGGGAGGACGTTGCCGCCATTGCAGTTGGGGCAGAGCTCGGGGGGCGCCTGGATGAAGTCACAGTAGTGGCAGCGCAGCTGGCGCCGCTCCTGGTGAAAAGTCAGGGTGATCTCGCAGTTGGGACAGCGGAAGGTGGTGCCGCAGTCGGAGCAGAGCAGGTAGGGGGCGAAGCCGCGGCGGTTGAGCAGCAGCAGCGACTGCTCGCCCCGCTCGAGGGTCAGCTGCAGCGCTTCGGCAAGCGGCTCGGAGAGGTACTCGCCGAAGGGGGTGGCCTTCATATCGACCAGTTCGACCTGCGGCAGCGGCCGCTCCAGCACCCGGCCGGAGAGGGCCAGCAGGCCGGTCTGCCCGCTTTGCGCCCGGTGAAAGGTGGTCACCGCCGGGGTGGCGCTGCCGAGCAAAACCACCGCCCCGGCCATCTGCGCCCGCAGCAGGGCCAGGTCGCGGGCGTGGTAGCGAAACCCCTCCCCCTGCTTGTAGCTCGCCTCGTGCTCCTCATCGATCACGATGATGCCGAGGTCTTGCAGCGGCGCAAAGACGGCGGAACGGGCACCGATAACGATCTCCACCTCGCCCCGGGCGATGGCCCGCCAGGCGTCGTAGCGTTCGCCGTCGGAAAGCCCGGAATGGAGGACCGCGATGGTCGCCCGGCCGCCGTCGAAGCGACTGCGGAAACGTGCCACCAGCTGCGGGGTCAGGGCGATCTCGGGGACCAGCACCAGGGCCCGCCGCCCCTGCGCCAGGGCCGTCTCGATGGCCCGCAGGTAAACCTCGGTCTTGCCGCTGCCGGTTACTCCGTGCAGCACGAAGGGGGCGAAGCTGCGACTTTCCAGCGCCGTCTCGATCTCGCCGAGCACCAGCGCCTGCTCGGTGGTCGGCTCGGGAACCACTTCGACAGTGACCGGCAGCGACAAAAACGGGTCGCGCAGGCGCTCTTCTTCGGTTTCGGTCAGATATGCCAGCTCGACCAGCCGGCGCAGCGCCCCGTAGGGGGTGGCAACGGATCGTCGCAGTTCGCTCAGGGCCAGCGGCCCTGACTGACGAACCAGGGCCAGCACTTCTTTCTGCAGGGCCCCGGCCGGCTCGCCGGCGAGATCGGTGGCGGTGTAAATCTTTTCCCGCAGGATCGACACCGACCCACCGCGCCCGGAGAGGCCGGCCGGCAGGGCGGTGCGGACCACCTCACCGATGGGATGGCAGTAGTACTCGGCGGCGCGGGTGAAAAACGGCACCATTTCCGCAGCAAAGAGCGGCGCAGCATCGAGCACCTCAGAAATCGCTTTGAGTCCCGCCGGGTCCCCTTCGGTCAGCGCCAGCAGATAGCCGACCACCCGCCGCCGCCCCAGCGGAACCTGCAGGCGCATCCCGACGACGGCCGTTTCCCGCAGAGAGTCAGGAACCAGGTAGGAAAGCGTTTTTTCAATCGGGGCGGCAACCGCCACGGTGGCGATGAGAGAGGTCGACATCGAAATCCAGATCAAAATACGAAAGGGAAACTGAATAAAAGCCAGAAACCGGCGGGTCGCGTCCCGCCAGACGCCTTCCTTTTTGTCCAAGCCAACAAAAAGGAAGCAAAAAATGGCTCCCTGCCGGGGGCATGAAAAGCTCTGGTGCGGCTGGCGTCGGTTGCCGTTACCGTTGTCCCGATGCCGGCGGCCGTTCTTCGTAGCGCATCTGCAACCGACGGTGGTGAATTCAGCAGTTTTCCGGGCTGAGCAAACACCGGGCTGCTGGGAAAGCAAAACCTGCGTGGTTCAAGGTTTTTACCCAAAAAAAGCAATTGCAGCAACGGGTGTCCAAGCACTGCAGGTGACGCCTCGACACGCGTTAGCGCACGGGGAGGGGCCACGAAGCGGTAATGGATTCATCATTACCAACGGTGTTTGGAACTCTGCCAGGAACGACAGTAATGCCCCACGCAGTGGAAAGTTTCTTTTGGTTACTTTTCTTTGCGCTCAAAGAAAAGTAACCCGGCTGTCGGGCCGGGACCCGACGGTTTTGTTTTAAAGTTTTTGCCAAACCGACGGCAAAGGAAAGGGGCCGGCCAAGGCCGGCCCCGTCCATCAGCAAAGAAAAAAACGCTTATTTATCGCCGAGCAGGGCCGCGCCGATCTGTTCACCCAGCCCTCGGCAGGCGGCAATATCCGCCTCGGTGGGGGTGAAACGGTAATGCAGGCCCGGCGCCGCCAGGGTGTATTTAAGCCCGACCAGGCGCTCTTCAATCAGCTTGACCGCCTCGCCGCTCCAGCCGTAAGAACCGAATACCGCGCCGATCCGCCCCTTGGGGGTGACGGTGGAGACCAGCGACAGGGCCTGCCATACCTGCGGCGGCGCATCACGGTTGATGGTTGGCGTGCCGATCACCAGGGCATCGGCACACTCGAGTTCGTCGCGAATTGTCCCGGCGGGGGTGCCGTAAATCGCCAGTTCGACCACTTCGACGCCGCGGCTCTCCATCCCTGCGCGAACGGCGGCTGCCATGTTGCGGGTATTGCCGTGGGGCGAGAGGGTCAGCAGCAGCGCCCGCTTGCGCCCGGTTTCCGGCGGGGCGGCCGAAAGGGTACGGTAACTGGCAATGACCGACTTCGGGTCGCGCCGCCGCAAGGGGCCGTGCGACGGGCAGATAACCTGGATATCCAGCCCCTCGACCTTGGCCACCGCCTCGCGGATTTTTTCCTTGAAGGGCCGCATGATGGCGTCGTAGTAGCCAATGAAGTCGGAAGAAAAATCCGGCACCTCATCATCGAAGAGGCTGTCCCCGCAGAAATGCGCCCCGAAGGCATCGCAGGAAAAGAGCAGCTGCTGCTCGGGCAGGTAGGTGAACATGGTATCCGGCCAGTGCAGGTTGGGGGCGAGCAGAAAACGCAGGGTCTTGCCGCCCAGGTCGAGCTCCTGCCCTTCGGCGACCACCCGGGTTTTCATCGGGATATCGTAGAGCTGCTTGAGAAAATTCTCGGCCGGCTTGGTGCAGTAAATCTCGATGTTCGGGTTGCGCTCAAGCAGGGCGCCCAGGGCGCCGCAATGATCGGGCTCGGTGTGGTTGACCACGAGCAGGTCGATCTGCTCGAGGGGGACCAGCGAGGCGACCCGGTCCAGGTAATCCTTGGTGAAAGGAGCCTTTACCGTATCGATCAGCGCGACCTTTTCGCGGCCGCGCACCAGGTAGGCGTTGTAGGTGCTGCCGTTGCTGGTGGGAAAAAGTTCGTCAAAATCCCGCAATTCTGGATGCTTGGCCCCCAGCCAGTAAACCTCGGGGGCAATTTCCGTGATTCCGATCATGGGAGAAAACCTTTCTTTGGACATTTTGTGGCGAAAAGAGGTATTTCGGGTTAGAATACTCCATCCATCTGCGGCTGACAAGGCGGGACTCCCAGGTATACGACCCTCATCCCGGCAACAAAAGACCCCTTAGACCATGAACCAGACAGACCAACCAAACAATAACAACGCCGGGAAAATGTCGCGGCGACGGTTTCTGGCGGCCGGCACCCTCGGCCTCGGCGGCCTGGTCGCAGGCGACGCCCTGCTGCGCGAACCGCATGCCTTCAAGATCGAGGAGATCGCCCTGCCCGTGGCGAAAATCCCGCCGGGGCGGGAACTGCGGCTGGTTCACATCTCCGACCTGCATATCCGCGCCTTTCACGACTATTACCAACGGGTGGCCGATGCCGTCAACGCCCTGGCCCCGGAAATCATCCTGATTACCGGCGACTTCCTCGAAAAAGACCGCAATCTCGCCGATGTGCGCCGGTTTCTCGAACTGCTGCAGGCCAGCAAAGGCATCTATGCCGTGCAGGGAAACTGGGAATACTGGGCCCGCCTCGAAGGGGAAAACATGCGCCGGCACCTGGCCCGGGCCGGCGTCACCCTGCTGATCGACCAGCGGCACGACCTGGATGTGCGCAAGGTGCCGATCTCGGTGCTCGGCCTCGACTACCCTTCGCCGGTCGATCGACTGGAAAAACTGCAGCAGCAAGCCGACCCCTCGCGGGTCAATCTGCTGCTGTCCCATGTGCCGGCCTTCCAGCACGAGGAACTCGACGGCCGCATCGACCTGATCCTCTGCGGCCACACCCACGGCGGCCAGGTCCGTATCCCCTTCGTCACTCCGTATTACCTGCCGCGCTTTTCCGGCGCCTTCGTCTCGGGAATGTACCGGGTCGGACCGACCGCCACCCCCCTCTACGTCACCCGCGGGATCGGAACCAGCCTCTTTCCGGTGCGTTTCCTGTGCCGTCCAGAAATCACCCTGCTGCGCCTGCACGCCACCTGAGAACCCCCTCTCGTCAGTACCCCAGGTAGGTCAACAGACCACCGATCTCCTTCATCAGCTCGGCAAAACCGTCGCCGGTCAGACTCTGGGCGCCGTCGCAGAGGGCTTTTTCCGGCTCGGGATGCACCTCGATCATCAGCCCGTGGGCGCCGGCGACCAGGGCCGCCTTGCTCATCACCGGGACCAGCGCCCGCACGCCGGTGGCGTGACTGGGATCGACAATGATCGGCAGGTGGCTCAGCTTGCGGATCAGCGGCACCACTGACAGGTCGAGGGTGTTGCGGGTGGCCTTCTCGAAGGTGCGGATGCCGCGTTCGCAGAGGATCACCTGGCTGTTCCCCTCGGCGACGATGTATTCGGCGGCGGCGAGAAATTCTTCGATGGTGGCGCTCATCCCCCGCTTGAGCAGCACCGGGTGGCGCAGCTTGCCGACCTCCTTGAGCAGGTCGAAGTTCTGCATGTTGCGGGCGCCGATCTGCAGGATGTCGGCGTAGCGGCAGACGTCGTCAAGCTGCTCGATGCGCATCACCTCGGTGACCACCGGCAGCCCCGACTCGTCGCCGGCCAGGCGCAGGTACTTCAGCCCCTCGATGCCGAGCCCCTGAAAGGAATGGGGACCGGTGCGCGGCTTGAAGGCGCCGCCGCGCAGGATGTGGGCGCCGGCCGCTTTCACCACCTTGGCGGAGGCCAGCATCTGGGCCTCGCTCTCGATGGAACAGGGGCCGGCCATGACCACCGGCGGATGGCCGTCGCCGACCTTGACGCCGCCGATCTCAACCACGGTCGACTCCGGATGGAAATCCCGCGACACCAGTTTGTACGGCTTGCTGACGTGGATGCACTCGCGTACCCCGGGAAGTTCGCGGATGCCGCTGTCGTCCACGTACCCCTGGTTGCCGAGCACACCGATGGCGGTGCGCATGCTGCCGGGGATCGGCGATGCCTTGAGGCCCATCGCCTCGACCGCCTGCTCCACGGCTCGGATCTGTTCATTGGTGGCACTGTGATGCATGACAATCAACATGGACGTTCTCCTTGGTATTGAATTCAGTCGGTCCGCTGGCGGAGAAAAATCTCCAGACGATCGAGGGCCTTCTTGATGTTTGGCAGCGAATTGGCGTAGGTGAAGCGCAGGTAGCCCTCGGCCCCGCTGCCGAAATCGATGCCGGGGGTCAATGCCACCCCGGTCGCCTCGAGAATGGCCAGGGCCAGCCGCTTTGAATCGCCGTCGATGTGGCGGGCATCGGCCAGCACGTAAAACGCCCCGACCGGGCTGCCGGCGACCTTCAGCCCCATTTCATTGAGGCGCTGAACCAGGTAACGGCGGCGGGCATCGTACGCCTTGCGCATGTGCTCCACCTCCTGCCGGCACTCTCTGAGGGCGGCGATTCCGGCCCGCTGGACGAAATGGTTGGCGCAGATCATGAAATTCTGGTGCAGGCTCTGCAGTGCCCGGATGCATGATGGCGGCGCGATCAGGTAGCCGAGACGCCAGCCGGTCATGGCGTAGGTCTTGGAGAAGCCGCCAAACACGAAGGCGTCTTCGGTGAATTCGAGGATGCTGTGTTCCTCCCCCTCGTAAGTCAGCCCGTGGTAGATCTCGTCGGAGATGATCGGCACCGGCAACTGTGCCAGCCGCTTGAGCTGGTCGCCGGAGAGCACCGTACCGACCGGGTTGGAGGGGGAGTTGATCAGCACCCCGCGGGTACGCTCCGTGAGCAGGCCTTGGACAGTCTCCAGCCGGGGCTGAAAACCGTCCTCAACCCGGGTGCGCAGCCACTTCGGCTGCCCCCCGGCGAACTGGATGAAGTTGGGATAGCAGGAATAGCCCGGGTCGGGGAGGATGATCTCATCTCCCTCTTCGAGCAGGGCGGAAAAGAGCATCTGCATCAGCGGGCTGGTGCCGGCCGAAACCAGGATGCGGCCGGGGTCGACGTCGACCCGGTAGCGCCTGAGGTAATGGGCACAAATCGCTTCGCGCAGTTCAAGCAGCCCCAGCGAATGGGTGTACGAGGTCGCCCCATCGCGCATGGCCGTAACCGCGGTTTCGACAACCGGCCCCGGGGTGGGAAAGTCGGGCTCGCCAAGGCAGAGGTAGATGATTTCCCGGCCGGCGGCCTCCAAAGCCTTGGCCTGCTCCATGACCTCCATGGCCAGAAAGGGCGTCACCTCGAGACAACGTCTGGAAACGGGAATATTCACTGGCATCCTCCACAAAAGTGACCGGCTGCAAGCAGCGGAAAACGTGTCAGCTTAACGACCGCTGAGAAAGATTTCAACTTTTTTCCCATCGGGCGGGTTTTCCCGTCGCCGGCGATCATGTATGCTTGCCGGAATCACCCGGAAAGGACGCTGCCCACAATGAACGACGTGCTGAAACGACCGGTGCTGGCCTTGCTCGTCCTGCTGCTGATGCTGCCGGCCGGCGCCCGCAGCGCACCGCTGGCGGGCCAAGATTTGTTCAAAGCGCTGGGCTGCCGGGGCTGCCACCTGGCCGGCGCCAGCGGCGGCAGTCGCGGTCCGGCCCTCGACGGCCTCGGCAAGCGGCTTTCTCCCAAACAGCTGCGCCAGATCCTGAGCGTACGCCGAGAGGCCTCGGTAATGCCCTCCTACGGTCACCTCACCGAGGCGGAACTGGCGGCCCTGTTGAACTACCTGCAGTCCTTGTAGCTCCGGCCGTCATTGAAATATACCGGCCGCTATGCTAGATTGCCAGGTCGATTACATACCATTAGTAAAGGATTGCTTCATGACTCAGAGGGTGATCGAAATAACCTCGCCATTCTTCATCCCTCGGCAGCGCCTGGAAGATGGTGCGCGCCTGGATGAATTTTTCGAAAAAGACCAGCCCCTGGCCCTGGAGATCGGCTGCGGCATCGGGGATTTCATTATCCAGTTAGCCGAACAACAGCCGCAGGTCAATTTTCTGGCCATCGACATCTACAACAAGGGCTGCTACAAAACCTGCAGCCGGATCGAAACGGCCGGGCTGACCAACGTGCGGGTGATGCGCATCGAGGCGAGATACCTGCTGACCCATTTTTTCAGCGCGGACAGCCTGGCGGCGGTCTACATCAACTGCCCGGACCCCTGGCCGAAAAAGCGGCATCGCAGCCGGCGCCTGGTCAACCGCGACTTCGTGCAGACGCTCCTGTACTACCTGAACCCCGGCGGCGACTTTTATTTCAGCACCGATTTCGACGACTACGGCGAATCGGTCGCCGAGCTGATGCCGACAGTGGAAGGCTATATCAACGCCCTGGATACCGGCTTCGCCCGCAGCCTGCCCGGCTACCCGATCTCCAAGTACATGCGCCGTTTTTTACAGAAGGGCCAGGAGATCTACTTCGTCCACTGCCGCAAGGCCACCCAGATCCGCCCAGAGGCCCTGCAGCGTCCCGCTATCGACCCGGGCTTCCGGGTCCGCTGGAGCCGCGCCGAGAATGAGTAGCTACCTGACCGCAACGGTTCCGGGAACCGGCGGGACCATCAAGGAATCGCCGGAAGACTTCCTGGTCGAGGAAATCCCCCTCTACCCCCCCTGCGGCGAAGGGGAGCACCTGTACCTGCTGGTGGAAAAGGAAGGGGTTTCCACCCACGATATGCTGCACCGCCTGGCCAAAGCCCTCAAGGTGAAGGAACGGGAGATCGGCTATGCCGGCCTCAAGGACGCCAAGGCCCGCACCCGGCAGACGGTGTCGATCACCGGGGTCAAACCGGAGCAGGTCAAGGCCCTCGAGTTCGAGGACATCCGCATTCTCGACGCCCGCTTCCACGGCAACAAGCTGCGCCTTGGTCACCTGGCCGGCAACCGCTTCACCATCCGCCTGCGCCGGGTCGCGCC